>JAPLBW010000056.1 GCA_026392555.1 Actinomycetota bacterium | reverse complement strand
GCTCACGATCCGTTCCTGGATCGGCCATCGCCGGGGAACCTTGCAATGGAAGGGCCGCACCCTGACCTAGTCATAGCCACGTGCCCAGCAACGTAGGCTAAAGCCGTGGCACACATCGTGGTGATTGGCGCAGGAATGGGTGGGCTGGCATCTGCCGCTCGCCTTCGCGCCCGCGGCCATGACGTCACCGTTCTTGAACAAGCACAAAGTGTGGGCGGAAAACTCGCCGGATACGAGCGCGACGGCTTTGTCTTTGATACCGGCCCGTCACTGTTTACGTTGCCGGCTACCTATCGCGATCTGTTTTTGAAAACTGGCGAAGGACTCGATGACGTCGTTGATCTGCAACCGGTGGAACCAGGGTTTTCCTACCACTGGTCCGATGGAAGTTCGGCTGTCCTGCCCGGTGTGGATCCAGCAGCGATTGCTCGCGCATTAGGCGATGCGCTCGGCGGTGATGCTGAAGCCGAGTGGACGAACTTCATGAACCGCGCTGGTAAGGCTTGGCGGATCACGCGAGAACCGTTCCTCGAATCACCGCTGAATTCACCACTTGACTTGGTCAAGCACCTGCGTCGACCATCAGATATTCAAACCGTCGCGCCGTTTACCTCGCTGCGAGCGTTGGGCAAGAAGCACTTCAGCGATCCCCGTTTGGTCACCTTTCTTGATCGCTATGCGACCTACACCGGATCCGACCCCCGCAAGGCTCCCGCTGCCCTATCTGTGGTGCCTTATGTGGAACAAACCTTCGGCGCCTGGCACATCGCCGGCGGCATTCACCAGTTAGCCCTGGCATTGCACCAACGATGTTTAGACATCGGCGTGCAGATCCGCACCGACACATCGGTTGCCAGCATCATCGTGGAAAACAACAAGGTCGCCGGGGTGACCATTGATTACGGCGAGCGCATTGACGCGGATCTGATCATTGCCAATGCCGATGCCACTGATGTCTATGGCCGCATGCTTAACGATCCGCGAGCCAAGGACGCCATGAGAAGCCTGAACCGCACCACACCATCCCTGGCCGGATTTGTATTGCTCCTAGCCGTTGCGGGGCGCACGCCGGGCTTGACTCATCACAATGTCTCCTTCCCAGCCAATTACGACGCCGAATTTGATGCCATCTTTGGCAAGAACCCCAAGCCGGTTGAGGATCCAACGATTTACATCTGTTCCCCAGACGATGACCGCATGCGGCCCAGTGCCAATCACGAATCGTGGTTCGTGCTCGTGAACGCTCCACGACACGATCCGGTCAACGGAGTCAATTGGAATGATGGCGAACTGGTGAGCACCTACACCGAACACATTCTCGACGTGATGGAACAACGCGGCTTTGGCGTTCGCGATCGATTGATGTGGGTTGAATCGCGCACGCCTGCGCAGTTCGAACGCATTACACGGGCACCGGGTGGATCGATTTATGGAACGGCATCCAACGGACCACGGGCTGCTTTTATGCGCCCAGCCAACAAATCCAAGATTCCAGGGCTCTATCTCGTCGGTGGTTCATCGCACCCAGGCGGTGGATTGCCGTTGGTGGCGATGTCAGCGCGCATCGTGGCGGACTTGATCGGCGATGCTTAAGACACTGCTTTGCTCAGCACCCGAGTAGGTAACCGGCGTTAAGGAGCCTTCAAAATCGGTCTAAACCTTCGAAATATGCGGAATCGGTTGACCAGGGTGAGGAATACAACTCACAATTGCAATCCGACGGGGGACGGCATTTCATCGCTCCCCCTTTGTTTATTAACCAGGGGGAATTCATGTTAAAGAAGGTTGCATGGTTTGTCGCCGGCATTATTGTCGCGTCGAGCATGGGAACTGCGTTTGCCGCAAACGGTGGGTCGATCGTCATTGGACGTTCAAATTCGGCAACGGCGACGACGACGCTGACGAACAGCAAGGGCACCGCGTTGAAACTCAACTCCAAGTCTGGGACTGCGCCTTTCGCAGTATCAAATTCGACTAAAGTTTCAAAATTGAATGCGGACCTCATTGACGGTAAGGACTCCACGACCTTGGTGAACCAAGCTACAAATGCTGCGCGGAGTCGTTGGGCCTTAATCGACTACAACGGAAATGTGCTTCGCCAGTACGGAGGTATAACGGTCGAAAACGTGGTTACAGGTGGTTACTGCATCACCGTGCCCGGTATTGATGCGCAAACCCATGCCGCAGTTGCAACCGTTGACTATGACAACAGCACCACCACCTTCGGAGGTAGCCAATTCGCGAGTGTTGAGATGTCGAGCGGAAATGTGCTCAGTGTCCCATGTTCATCCGTGTCTGACTTCGTCGTCTTGACAGGGACGAAGGACATCGTTGCCGGAACCTCGGATTTTGAAAATATCGGCTTTTCCTTCATGGTCGCACCCTGAATATCAATCGCTTACGCCATCAACAAGCACCCGCTCCCTCTAAACAAATGGGCGGGTGCTTGGGTAAGAAATGGCTGGGCTGTCCTTGATCGGCGATGCTTAAGACAGTTCCTTGCGCACTACTCGCGTGAGTTGGAAAAGCCCGATCACACCAAGGGTGACCCAAGCAAAAGAAGCTTCGCGGGCCCAAATATCGGCTGAGCCTACAAAGATTCCAGCGGCCAACGAAAACATCACGGCGATGATGACTCGGGTGGGGCGCTCCCAAACAGTGACCACGCCAATTTCATTCATACCAGCCGCGGCGGCACGAGCTCGCAAATATTCGTGAAGCATCATCAACGCACCCGCGAGCACGCATGCCCACACCGGTGCACCGAGCAACCAAAATGCGACAAGAAATACCCCATCGCTGATCCGGTCACACACTGCATCAAAGACCGCGCCCCACTTGGTCGATGAATCGGTCATCAACGCCACTGCCCCATCGAGTTGATCAAACAACCCAGACTTGAGGAACAACAATGCAGTCAAAATCGCCCACCGACCACCAACAGCTGCTGGCCACAACGCCACCACACTGATCAACAGCCCAAGGAAGGTGATCGCATTGGGCGTGAGGCGCATCGCGATCAGGGGTCGTGTGAACGTGTAAGCAAAGCCGAGCCAGTTGCGCGCAAGGAAAGATGCGTTGGCGTCATAGCTACCATGGGTTTGCCCCCACTTGGCGATGTATTCAGAGCGACTCATCAAAGTCATAGTTACGACAATCCCAGATTCGCATAGATTTCGCGCGTTGCTTGAGCATTTCACAAAAAAATGTGCCATTGCTGCCAACCAACCACCGGATCCGTACTACCTTTGCTCCATGAGTTCAACCTCTCCTTTGGATGTCGAAGACCTTCGGGTCCGAGTGCGCAAACACCTTGACGACTTCATTGCCATTCAAATTCCACGCCTTGATGGCGTCGGCGAAGATCTTGATGTGTTCACCGAAGCCCTGACCGATCTGATGAATGGTGGCAAGCGCCTACGCCCAGCGTTTTGTTACTGGGGGTGGCGTGCGGCCGGAGGTGCGGACACCGAGAACGCGGTTAAGGCCGCCACCGCTCTTGAGCTCTTACAAGCTTGTGCACTGGTTCATGACGATGTAATGGATGGATCAGATACTCGTCGCGGGTTGCCAGCCGCGCATCGCCGTTTCGCCGCCCTGCACCGCGGCAATCAATGGCTCGGATCGCCGGAAGACTTCGGCTTGGGTGCTGCGATCCTGCTCGGCGACTTGTGCTTGTCATGGGCCGATGAATTGTTGATGTCTAGTGGGCTGCCTGTTGATCGCTTGATGGCCGCCAAGCCGCTCTATGACGAAATGCGTACCGAATTGATGGCTGGCCAGTACCTTGATTTGTTGGAACAAGCGCGCGGGGGCGGTTCGATTGAGCGTGCCGAGCGCGTCATCCGATTCAAGAGCGCCAAATACACCATCGAGCGCCCGTTGCACTTGGGAGTTCTGCTCGCCGGTGGATCGCCTGAACTTTTGACCACCTTCACCAACTACGGCTTGCCCTTGGGCGAAGCGTTCCAATTGCGCGATGACGTACTCGGCGTCTTTGGTGACCCTGCCGAAACAGGTAAACCTGCAGGCGACGACCTGCGCGAAGGAAAGCGAACCGTCCTGATCGCGAAGGCGCTTGAAACAGCATCACCGTCGCAAGCCGGCAAGATTCGTCGCCACCTAGGTGATCCGCATCTTGATGCTGATGGCGTCGCGCTGTTGCGCGAGATCTTGACCGAGACCGGTGCACTTGATGCTGTCGAAGCGCGGATCAGCGAACTCACCGCCAATGCTGAAGCAGCGATCGTTGATGTCACCAACCCGGCTCGCCACGCGCGCTCGGACTTGGTTACCGCCGCCACCGCCCGCGCGG
>JAPLBW010000202.1 GCA_026392555.1 Actinomycetota bacterium | reverse complement strand
TCATGGCCTTTTCCGGCTGACGCAGCAGCGGACGGAAGTATTTGATCAAGATGGGGATCGGGCCAGTGGTGTCGTCATAAATTCCGGTGGGAATCAGCGCCCCTGGAGCCAGCGTGTTCACCGTCATTCCAGTGCCCTTGGTGCGCTCAGCCAGCTCAATCGCTGCTGATGCCACAAAGAGTTTGGACACGTTGTACTGCACAAAGCCGGCGTTAGGAACGCGTTCCTTGCCCTTCCACAAATCTTTTCCGTTGATGTCGTCCCAATTGACCTTCATGGCTTGGCGGTGCGCATCAGAACTAACAAACAACACGCGTGCCTTGGATTCTTGGAGTCGAGTTAACAACAGCTGCGTGAACAAGAATCCACCCAAGTGATTGGAAGCCAAAGTGAGCTCGTCTCCACTTGCCGTTTCCTGATACACCTCGGTGAAGATGCCAGCGTTGTTGAGCAGAACATCAATGCGTGGATAACTTGCCAAAACTTGCTCTGCACACGAACGCACCTGCGCGGGGTCGGACAAATCAACCACGATGACATCGGCTGAACCACCAGCTGCCGATTCGATAGTCGCGGCATTTGCGCGAGCGTTGGGCTCATCTTTATCAATGATGACAATGTGTGCGCCCTGGTCTGCCAACAAGCGAGCGGCCATTGCGCCCATGCCATTGGCGCCACCGGTAACGAGCACCGTGCGACCAGACATATCAACAGGTTCATCGGTCGGGGACCCCATCGCTGGCCCAGTGGGGTCTACTGGGTGCGGATAACGCCAGGTGGGGAATGGCATCGCCAGCGTGGAGCCCAGCAGGGCAAAGGCCTGGAGTGTCACCCAGATTCCGAGGTTCTCCCACATCGTGATGTAGATGGCCCCCAGGATCAGGTTGGGATTGTGAGCGAGCAGCACCTTCTTGATGTTCCACTCGATGATGTTGTGGTTGGGCGAGATGTGGATGTCCCAATACAACGCGTGCCACGTTCCGATGAAAGCCGACAGCAAGATGATGACGGTGAAGCAGGTCGCGTAGTCGCTGATCAAAGGATGCGAGCTCAACACGTTCGTCCAGAGGCGGCGAGCCAAGATCCAGACCGAGCCGAAGAACAATCCTTCGCTCACGCCCCAGAAGATGCCAAAGAGAAGAGTGTCAGGAAATACGATTTTACGGCCGTGCGGCAAGGTCCCGATGGGCCAGATGATCCAGTAACCAATTAAAACAACTATGGTCAAAACGATGGAAAAAACGACCCAATAGATGTCACTGGTTTGCCCAGGGAAAATCCACGGGTTCTTTGCAATAGTGGGGAATGTCCCCGACGCCATAGCAAGTGACCAAGCAAACGAGAAAGCAGCGAACGCTCGAAGCCACGCGGCCTTGGTGTCGTAGCGCCACACCAATTTGCCGCGCAGGTACGTCTTAAGCCCTGCAACGAAAATTAGGCCGAGGACGAAGAAGGCAATGGCCGCAGGCCAGTTAGCTGGCTGGATCATCAAAGAGTTCATCCCGACATCGTGCCGTGTTTGGGGCTAAAAGGCTGAACATTTCACCTAGTGGTGACACCTTGTATTGCGCATAACCATTGATTAGGCAGAAGTTCTGCGGCGCACACCGACTAGGGCTTGGTTCACGAATGGACCATCACTACTTGCTTGTGGCCCTGAGTCCCCAAGCTAAAGCAGGACCAAATCATCGCGGTGAACGAGTTCTCGGCCGTAGCCATCCCCTAATTCGGATGCCAACTCGGCAGTAGTTCGGCCCAGCAGCGCTGGAATCTCCTGCGAGTCATAGGCCACCAGTCCGCGGGCAATAATTTCGCCTGTCTGACTCACCAGCTCAATCGGATCACCCGCCTCAAAATCACCCTCAACTGCGGTTACTCCAGCCGGCAGCAACGATGAACCGGAATTCCTGACCGCATTTTCCGCACCGGCATCAAGAATGAGTTTGCCACGGGCATCAGTGGCATGGGCAAGCCAGAGCAAGCGGGTGGCCCGTCGTTGACCAGTCGCATGGAAATACGTTCCTTCACTACTGCCCGTCAACACGTCCTTGATTTTGTTCGCCCGCGCCAAGATCACCGGGATGCCGGCACTGGTTGCCAATCGTGCGGCTTCAACCTTGGTGACCATGCCACCAGAACCCACACCACGCGAGCCCACGCCGCCTAGTTCAACAGAATCCAAGATCGAGGCGTCGACTACGTCAGAAATTAGCTGCGCTCCTGCCAGGCTCGGATCCGCGTCATACAGGCCGTCAACATCTGAGAGCAAAATCAAGGCATCGGCTTGCACCAGATGAGCCACCAGGGCCGCCAAGCGGTCATTGTCGCCGAAACGAATCTCATCGGTGGCCACCGTGTCGTTTTCGTTCACGACCGGGATCGCGCCGACTTCAAGGAGTCGGTTTAAGGTGCGCTGAGCATTCTTGTAATGCGCCCGACGACCCACATCATCAACGGTGAGCAGAACCTGTCCAACCGTAAAGCCAGCTTCGGCGAAGGCATCGGTGTAACGGTGTACGAGGAGCCCTTGTCCCACGCTAGCTGCTGCTTGCTGCGTCGCGAGGTCTTTAGGACGCGATCTCAAACCCAGGGGACCAAGCCCAGCAGCAATGGCACCCGATGAAACGAGAACTACTTCGGTGCCAGATTGCCGCACATCAACTAGGGCATGAACCAGCGCCTCAACAGCTGTTACATCTAAGCCGCCCGCAGCGGAGGTAATTGATGACGAACCGATTTTGACCACAATGCGCTTAGCGCTCGTGACAAAACCGCGGTCCGAACTCACCGACCCTCCAACCTCTCATCAAATCCTCGTCGTGCCGTGATGTGCGTCGAACCGCCCGCTTCGATCGTGGGCTCCCAGTCAAAGATCACTGAGTTGTCTTGCTTACCAATGCGTACTTCACATCCTGCCGTAGCGCCGGCCTCATACAAGGCTGCTTCGACGCCGAGTCGCGCTAGACGATCGCCCAAGTAGCCCACAGCTTCGTCATTGCTGAAGTCGGTTTGACGAACCCAGCGCTCGGGCCGCTCACCCTTGATGCGGAACGCTGCGCCTTCGCGAACGATCTCAAAGCCATTGTCGTCAACGGCCTTGGGCCGTAAAACGATGCGTTCGACATTGGCCATCGGTCGCGCAGCTCGGGCGCGATCAACAGCAGCCGCCATCGCAAACGACAGTTGGCGCAATCCCTCACGAGAAACCGCAGAAACCTTGAACACTTCGTAGCCGCGCTCGCGCAGAAGTGGCTCAACAAGTTCGGCCAACTCCAAGGCTTCCGGCACGTCAATCTTGTTCAGGGCCACCATGCGAGGACGATCATTCAAACCGCCGTACTGCTCGAGTTCGTTTTCGATGGTGTCTAGGTCCGAGATCGGATCGCGATCGCTTTCTAGCGTCGCGCAATCCAACACGTGCACCAAGATTTCACAGCGCTCAACATGACGAAGGAACTCCAGCCCTAAGCCTTTGCCTTCGCTGGCACCAGGGATCAAACCGGGAACATCCGCAATCGTGTAACGAACGCTTCCGGCTTCGACCACCCCAAGGTTAGGGACCAACGTCGTGAACGGGTAATCAGCGATCTTTGGCTTGGCCGCTGACAACGCGCCAATCACACTTGACTTACCCGCACTGGGATAGCCCACCAATGCCACATCGGCAATCGACTTCAGTTCCAAGACCACATCGCAGGACTCGCCTGGCTCACCCAAGAGGGCAAAGCCTGGCGCCTTGCGTCGTTGCGAAGCAAGGGATGCATTACCCAACCCACCGCGGCCACCACTAGCAACCACATACCGCGCGCCAGCACCGACCAGGTCGGCTAATTGATTGCCATCAACGTCAAAGACCACCGTGCCATCGGGAACAGGCATGACGAGATCTTCGCCTTCGGCACCATTGCGATGGCTTCCATGACCGGCTTTGCCGGATGTGGCTGCACGGTGAGGTGACCGGTGGTAATCGAGCAAGGTCGGTTCGCTTTGGTCAACCACGAGGACGACATCGCCACCGTTGCCACCGTTGCCACCGTCAGGGCCACCCAAAGGCTTGAACTTCTCGCGGTGTACTGAAGCGCATCCGTGTCCACCATTGCCGGCTGCAACGTGCAGGACGACGCGATCAACGAAGCTCGTCATCGCACTCTCCTGACTGGGCTGCTGTGCACGGATTCAATGGGAAGGGATAAAAAGAGCGGGCTCAGTCGTCATCCGACCGGCCCGCTCTTCATCAAATTCTGAGTGGAGATCTGTAATTACTCCGCCGGAACGATGTTGACGACTCGGCGACCACGACGGGTTCCGAATTCAACGGCGCCTGGCTGCAACGCAAACAACGTGTCGTCGCCACCACGGCCAACGTTCAAGCCTGGGTGAAAGTGAGTGCCGCGCTGACGCACGATGATCTCGCCTGCATTAACGAGCTGTCCGCCGAAGCGCTTAACGCCTTGATGGAAAAATTCTCACCTTTCGCAATCGCCCAAGCGCTGCGCGTTGGAGTCGCGACCGTTGCGCGTGGATGACGCGCCCTTTTTGTGAGCCATGGTTACACCTACTTCGTCTCAATACCGGTGACGCGGATCTGGGTCAGCTTGGAGCGGTGACCCATGCGGCGGCGGTATCCGGTCTTGTTCTTGTACTTCAAGATGTCGATCTTGGGGCCCTTGGTCTGGTCAAGGACTTCAGCGGTAACGCTGACCTTGGCCAAAGCAGCAGCCTCGGAGGTAATCGTGGTGCCATCGACGATAAGCAGAGCCTTCAACTCAACAGTTGAGCCAGACTGAGCCTGCAAACGGTCAACCTCAAGAACATCGCCAACAGCGACCTTTTCTTGACGGCCTCCGGCGCGGACAATCGCGTACACCGCGGAACTCCTTAACTTGGGGTGGTGAGTGAGCCAACATGATCGGCTCGCCCATCAGGCGCGGACCCCCGCGCACAGGTGTTAAGGGTACGCGTTGCCTGAGCAGGCGTACCGAGCAGGGTCAGGTGACCGGAATCGAGGGGTCGCCGGCTGGCTTGGTAGCCACCCGACGCTTGCGCCCACGGGGGCTGGCCTCAAGAACGGGTGCTGTCTCAACCGGCGTTGCCGCTGGGGCTGATTCAGCAGCACTGTCAGCCTGCGCCGTTGAGGGCGAGTCCACCGAGGTGGTATCGCTGCCCTGGGCTGAGACTGATCCTGAATCTGAGGCTGGTGCCTCCGCACTGTCCGAGGAATCACCCGCAGAGCTAGATGCCGACAAGCGCTTGGAGGCTGCGGCCACCTTGGCGACGTCCTTGGACGCATCCTTGTGCTTGACCACTGGTGGCAGGGCGGCACGCGTTTCAGCGATGGGCTCCATCGAGACGTTGATGCCACGACCATTGCAGTGATCACACGTAGTGGAGAACACTTCGAGTAAGCCTTGTCCAACGCGCTTACGCGTCATTTGAACTAGACCCAGGGATGTGACTTCAGCGACTTGATGCTTGGTTCGATCACGGCCAAGGCACTCAAGCAGTCGGCGCAAAACTTGGTCACGGTTGCTCTCGAGAACCATGTCGATGAAGTCCACGACGATGATTCCACCAATGTCGCGCAGGCGGAGCTGGCGAACAATTTCTTCAGCAGCTTCCAAGTTGTTTGCCGTGACGGTTTCTTCCAGGTTTCCGCCTTGGCCGGTGAAACGACCGGTGTTGACGTCAACAACAGTCATGGCTTCGGTGCGGTCAATGACCAACGAGCCACCCGACGGCAGATACACCTTGCGATCAAGCGCCTTAGCCAACTGCTCGTCAACGCGGAATTCGGTCCAGACATCCTTCGAGCCGGTCCACTTCTCCAGACGATCGCGCAAGTCAGGGGCAACAGCGGCGACATAGTCGTCAACGACCTGCCATGCATCGCTTCCGCTGATGATGACCTTTTTGAAGTCCTCATTGAAGATGTCGCGGATCACGCGAACCGTCATGTCGGGCTCGCCATACAAAAGGCTAGGAGGTGAAGCGGTCTTGGCCTTTTCCTGGACTTCTTCCCACTGCGCCGAGAGGCGCTCTACATCTCGAGCCAGTTCCTCTTCGCTCGCACCCTCTGCGGCGGTACGAACGATGACGCCGGCGCTCTCCGGAACAACGCGCTTGAGTGTGCTCTTCAGGCGTGAGCGTTCGGTGTCGGGGAGTTTGCGGCTAATGCCAGTCATCGAACCATCGGGAACGTAGACCAGGTAGCGGCCCGGCAGCGAGATCTGACTTGTCAGTCGTGCACCCTTTTGACCCACCGGGTCCTTGGTGACCTGAACCAAGACTGGATCGCCAGACTTCAAGGCAAATTCAATGCGCTTGGGTTGGCCATCGAGTCCGGCAGCATCCCAGTTCACTTCTCCGGCATACAGCACCGCGTTACGACCGCGGCCGATGTCTACGAATGCGGCTTCCATCGAAGGCAGAACGTTTTGAACACGACCTAAGAAGACATTGCCCACCATGGAGCCGTGCTCTTCGCGGGTCACGTGATGTTCAACGAGTACACCGTCTTCCAAAACCGCGATCTGCGTGCGATCTTCGACTTGACGCACGACCATGATGCGTTCTACGGCTTCACGGCGTGCCAAAAATTCGGACTCGGTAAGTACCGGTGGGCGTCGACGACCAGCTTCGCGACCATCGCGTCGACGTTGACGCTTGGCCTCGATGCGCACTGATCCCTTGTCATCATCAAAATCAGCCTTGGGCTTGGCCTTGGCGCCCATCAGCACTCGAGCGGCGGCGGCGGCGGCGAACTGTGCCATCGGCTTCGTCTGCATCCGCGCCATCGGTAGAAGATGACGAAGCTTCATCGGACTCGGTGCCCTCGGAACCATCCGTGCCCTCGGCACCACGACCGCGACGGCCGCGACCACCGCGACGGCGACGGCGACGTGGACCGTCTTCATCACCATCTGCATCATCGTCTGCATTGACCGCTGGGGTAGCAACGGCTTCATCATCAGCCTTGGCAGGAGTGCGCTTGCGGGTACGGGGTGTGGCTGTGGTGGATGGGGGTTGGAACAACACAGCAGGAATCGCAGGGGAAGAGGTGCTGGCATCGCTAGAACTGTCTGCTACCGCAGAAGTGGAGGTCTTCTTTGCGGAAGCCTTCTTTGCCGTCTTCTTGGCAACAGCCGTTTCAGCTACGCCTTCGTCGGAAGCCGTGGCCTTTTTGGCTGCAGTCTTCGGCGCGGGAGCCTTCTTAGCCGCAGCCTTCTTAGCCGCAGCCTTTTCGGGCGCCGATGACGCGGTGTTCGATTCCTCGGTGTTCGACGCGTCGGTGGCGACCACCTTTTTGGTGATCGTCCTTTTAGGTGGTGCCTTCTTTGAGGCAGCAACTACATATTTGCGGGCGGGGGTGGGGGTGCCGGTAATTTCACCAGCACCGGTTGGCTCGTTGTCGAGCATCCGGGCGGGTCTCCTGTCATGCCTCGCTACGAAGCGTTGTCCGCTTTCAACTGCGGTAACGCCGATCGCCGCGAGGGCGATTAGTCCCTGGTCCTTTGGTGAAGGCCAGGGGAAGCCAATGGGTTCCTTCGCCAGCGTTAACTGGTGGAGGTGATGACATCGCGATCGCGATCAAGGGGATCGGCGATCACTGCAGTTTGAGTGTCAAGCGGACCCTGCGCCAACCTCGTCACCCGTGGGGGGTTCGAGGGCGTCAGGCCCGAAATTTCGCGCAAACCATAAAGAACGTCATCGGGTCGCACCGCCGGAGTGGTGTGGCGTACGACTGCTTTGAGTATGGCACAGCCCGCCGGAATCGCCCCCACGGCACGCTCAGCCACCT
>JAPLBW010000169.1 GCA_026392555.1 Actinomycetota bacterium | reverse complement strand
CACTGCGGCTGGGCCGCTCACGGTGGAGTCTTGGCTGCCGCCATGGCCCGCGAAGGCGTCACTGGTCCCCCCACAGTGATTGAAGGCCGCTTTGGTTTCTTCAATGCCTACATCGATGGCGTCTGGGATGAAGCCGCCATGCTCGATGGTTTGGGAACGCGCTGGGAACTACTGCGCACGGTCTACAAGCCCTACCCCAGCAACCACTTCACCCACCCGGGCATCGACTGCGCACTGGCCATTCGCGCTCGTGGCATCAACATCGCCGACATCGCTTCGATCGAGTTGGGCGTGAGCGATAAGCCATTCCGCACCATCGGTGAACCACGCGAAGAAAAGATTCACCCCAAGACCGGCTACCACGCCAAGTTCTCTGGTCCCTACACCGTGGCCTCAGCATTGATCGGTGGCGGCGGTTTGGGTGTGTACCTGGACGACTTCACCCAAGAAGCCTTCACCGACCCCGCGCGCATCGCGTTGGCCGAAAAGGTGCAGGTCGTGGTTGATGAACGTGCTACCGAGATTTTCCCCGAGGCCTTCGCTGCGGTCCTGCGCGTAACGATGAGCGATGGCACGGTGATCGAAGAGCGTCGCGATTCTTCTCGTGGTTCGCAGGAATACCCACTCTCCCGCGATGATCACCGCAAGAAGTTCTCGCTCAACGCCTCTCGCGCCCTCAGCTCGGACCAGGTCAGCGCCCTCGATGATGCAGTCGTTGCTTTGGTCGACGGCGCTGGCGCTGTTGCCGACGTCCTCGCGTTGACCCGCCCCTAGAGTGAATCCATGACAGCCACATGGGACCTGATCATCATTGGGGCAGGAACCGCAGGGCTAGCCGCTGGCATCGAAGCCGCTGACGGCGGCCTCACAGTCTTAATCGTTGACAAGGATTCGCGCATCGGTGGCACCTTGCACACCACCGGTGGTCACCTGGCCGGAGCTGGGACCCGTCAGCAAAAGGCCAATGGCATCGAAGACTCCCTCGAACTATTTCTTGAAGACATTCGACGCATCACCCGCGGACTTTTTCGCGAGGACATCATCGGTCCCGTGGTTGAGCATGCGCATGAATTCATCGACTGGCTCGATGACAACGGATTTGTCTTCGCTCCCGAAACCCCCCGCATCATTTACGGCCACGAGCCCTACGAAATCGCCCGTACCCACTATGGCCCCGATGCCGGTGTGTCGATTTTGGCTGTGTTCAAGAAGTTGCTTGATGCTCACGTAGAGCAGGGCAACATCGAGGTGTGGTTGAACTCCCCCGTCACCGAACTTCGCACCGATACCGACGGTTCAGTGATTGGCATCATCGTGATTCACGACAACGCCGACGTTGACGTCAATGCACCAGCAACGTTGATCGCCACCGGCGGCTTTGGCAACGACCCTGAGCTATTCCGTGAACTGGTCGGATTGCCCTTGGTCAGTGGCTCACACCCCACCTCCACCGGCGATGGCATCTTGTTGGGTCAAGCCATTGGCGCTGGGACCCAAGGCGAAGGCGTGTACTTACCAACCTTTGGTGGACTTCCTCACCCGACTAGCCCGGGCAAAGTTCAGTGGGAAGAACGACCACTGCTGACTGCGACCGAACGCCTGCCCTGGGAGATCTACGTTGACCGTGATGGTCAACGCTGGGTGCGCGAAGACGAAATGAGCATCGACGCCAAGGAACGCGCTCTGGTCGATGTTCCCGAGCTGACGTTTTGGACGATCTGTGACGACCTGGCTGTGGATGAATCGGTGCCGATGGTGGTCAACTGGACGCCGGCGGATGTTCGCGCCAAAGCGAACGTGCGCGCAGGAGTTCACAAAGCAGACAGCCTTGAAGAATTAGCGCGCATCGCTGGAATTGATGTGGACGGTTTGCTCGCCACGGTCGCGCGATACAACGCTGCCGTTGATGCCGGCGTTGATAGCGAACTGGGGCGTGAATTCCTGCCCGCTCGGATTGAAAAGGCCCCGTTTTATGCCATGCGCAACCACGGCGTGACGCTGGTGACCTTCATCGGACTCGATGTTGATGGACAGGCCCACGTGCGTCGACCCAATGGCTCCATCATCAAGGGCCTGTATGCCGCGGGTGAAGTCATCGGTGCCACGGCCACCACTGGTCAATCGTTTTGTAGCGGAATGTTGATCACGCCAGGCGTTGTGCACGCACGCTTATTCGCACAACGCCTAGCGCAAGGAATCACTTAAGCTGTTTGAACGTTTTGCTTGCTGCACTGCCCGGTCGGGCCACATTGACGGCACGGACTTGGACCATGTAGGAGCGGTTCTTGATCAAACCAGCCTTGGTGAAGGATCGGCCGGTGGTGTTAGCCCATGCGGTGTACCTACCGGTGACCTTGTCCTTAAAGCGCACCTGATACTTGGTAATCGACGCCCCGCCATTGGAGCTAGGTGCTGACCAGGAAATCTTGGCCCTAGTTGCCGATGGGCAGACAAGACCCAAACTTCGCGGCGCACCAGGAACCGTGCGTGGGGTAACCGCAGTTGAGGCGCTGCTGGCTGGTCCGGTACCAAAACCATTAACAGCCTGCACCGAGAACGTGTACGCCTTGCCATTGGTCAACCCCGTGACCGTACAGGTGGGCACGCCCGAGGTGACCACGGTTGAGCACGTGCGTCCACCTGGTGAGGCACTCACCGTGTAGCGGGAAAGCCCATTAGCCCCACCATCAGTAGGTGGCAACCATGACACGACGGCCGATGCATTGCCAGCACTGCCAGTGATCGAACTTGAAGCACCGGGCAACCCGGTGGTGACTCGGGCGACACGAGCGGCGGCGGGCTCGGAGAACCACATCGCGCCGTCCGGACCTGCGGCAATTCCGTAGAGAAAATCTCGATCGGGTTGAACGAGGAACTCATTGGTGACTAATCCTGCGGTTGTTATTCGCCCAATGATCCCTACACCGCCGGTCGTGAACCACAACGCCCCATCCGGACCTGCGGCAATCTCCACAGGTGAGATATCGGGAGTGGTTGTTGCATATTCAGTGACCACCCCAGCGGTGGTAATTCGTCCAATCCTGCTCAAAGTTTGCTCGGTGAACCACAGCGCACCATCCGGTCCAGCAGCGATCCCCGCAGGATCGCCAGCCGTGGTGATCCGCCCGACCTGGCCGGCCAACGACTCGGTGAACCACAACGCGCCATCAGGTCCTGCGGCAATGTACTCGGGATTACTACTTGGTGTTGGGGTGTCATATTCTGTGACTTCTCCAGCGGTGGTAATTCGTCCAATCTTGGATACATTGCGCTCTGCGAACCACAAAGCTCCATCAGGGCCGGCCGTGATACCAAAGGGTTCACCACTTGATGTTGGTACATCAAATTCACTAATCGCCCCAGCGGTGGTGATTCGCCCAATTTTGTTGCCTACGGTTTCGGTGAACCACAAGGCTCCATCAGGACCGCTGGTGATCTGACCAGGCCTACTTCCCGGCTGCAGTGGA
>JAPLBW010000010.1 GCA_026392555.1 Actinomycetota bacterium | reverse complement strand
GCGCAGGCCTGCAACCGCATCGGTTCGCGCACTCAGTTGAACCTGGCGCGCGGCGATCAAGTCCGTCAGTTCAGTCCTGCGCTCGGCGCGCAAATCGGTGCCTTGGGCCGTCGATGCACCGGACACAATCAAGAATCCGGCCCCTACAGCCACGATAGGTACCGCGATTGACCAGATCCGCGATCGGGTGGTTCCACCAGATTGCTCCCCATCAGTTGCCTGAATTGGGGTCTCGGATACGTCGGAACCGCTCACATCCCCTACGCTAACGGTGTCCGCAAACGCTAGGAGAATCCCGTGCCCAAGTCGCGTGTTCGCAAGAAGAAGCCGAACTACACGCCCGAGTCAGCCATCGCTGAGCGCAAGGCCGTCAAGATCGGTCCTAAGCCGTGGATTGCACCCTTGATGATCGGGCTGTTCCTCTTTGGGCTGCTGTGGATCGTGGTCTTTTACATCACCCGGGGCGACGTTGCGGTGATGCGCCAATTGGGTAACTGGAACCTCGCGGTCGGATTCGTCTTCATTGCCGGCGGCTTTGTTGTCGCGACTCGCTGGCGCTAGAAGCTCTTCCGCGAGCGAATTACAACCATGTGATTCATCCACACCGGCTATCCACAGTGTGGATGACTGGACCTATAACCCGGTCAATTGCCCGACGCGATACATCACTAACACCCCAAGAACCACAACAATCCCACCTACACCAGCCCACACGATGAGTTGGGCGGTTCGCTGCTGGGCCACCACCGCTGACCCCGCGCCCACCGGGGCATTCTTTCCCGCAACCAGGGCGGGGACAAAGGCAAAAAGGGCCGCCACCGCGGCTCCGACGACGAGGCCGCCGACATGGGCGCGCCAATCGATATTGGGTAAGACAAACCCCAGTACCAAGTTGATACCAATAAATCCCACGATGCTGGCCACGTCCTGGCGCATCGCCCGACCAATCACCAAAGTTGCGCCCATCAAGCCAAAAATCGCACCCGACGCACCCACTGAAGGGGTGTTAGGTGGGCTGAATAGGAACGACACCACCGAACCGCCTAGGGCCGAAACCAGGTAGAGCGTGAGAAACCGAGCTCGCCCTAGGACCGATTCCAGTTGTGGGCCAAGCAAGTACAGCACCCACATGTTGAACACAATGTGCAAGATGCCACCGTGCATAAATGCAGCGGTAAACAATCGGTAGTACTGCCCAGCAGCCACACCAATGGCTTCGCCCTGATCACCAAGTGCATAACCCAGCAACGAATACTTCTCAATGCTGTTGTTAAAACCGATCACATACTGCAAAACGAAGACGGCAATCGTGACGCCGATGATGGACTTGGTGACGACCGCGCCTTGATCGATGCGCCCACCAAAGCGGGTCATGGGTTGGCGCTGTTGCGTCTTTCCGGCATCGACGCATTCTGGGCATTGAAACCCGACCGAAGCCGAGGTCATGCAGTCAGGACAGATGGGGCGTTCACACCGACTGCAGCGTATGTAGGTCTCCCGGCCGAGATGCTGGTAGCAGGTAGGGCCGGCGGGCGAACTAGTCACGGCTTTCGATCAGCACAGACTCAATCACCACATCGCTGAGTGGCTTATCGCCTGATGCCGTTGGAGTCGAGCCGATGGCGTCCACCACATCGCGGCTGGCTTGGTCTTCTACCTCACCGAAAATGGTGTGCTTGAAGTTCAAGTGCGGGGTCTTGCCCAGGGTGATGAAAAACTGCGAACCATTCGTGGCGGGACCCGCATTGGCCATCGCGAGAATATAGGGCTTATCAAACTGCAGCTCGGGGTGAAACTCATCCTCAAAGGTGAAACCTGGTCCGCCAAAACCCTTGCCCAACGGGTCTCCACCTTGAATCATGAAGCCACCGATGACGCGGTGAAAGATCGTTCCGTCGTAGTACGGACCGCTACCTGGCTTGTTGGTACGTGGATCGGTGTAGTCCTTGGTGCCCTGCGCCAACTCGACAAAGTTGCGAACCGTTTTTGGAGCGTGATCGGCAAGTAAGCGGATCACAATGTCGCCCTTATTGGTTTTCAACGTGGCGAACTGAGCCATGGGAACTCCTGAGTGTGAAGTAGATTGGGGCACCATCCTATGCCGTTTGCTTGGAGCCGCTCATGACTTCCATCCCCACCATTGAACGCCCAGGATTTGCGCAGGGATACCAAACTGAGGGCCTGCCCGACTTTGATCCCACACCATGGCCCGAAGCGCTCGCTCGAATGAACCAGACGCTGAACTGTTGGGTAGCAACAACCCGCGCGGATGGCCGTCCCCACGCAACCCCGGTGTGGGGCTTGATGATGAATGACACTTTTATCTTCAGCACCTCGCCTGAATCCGTCAAGGCACGCAACCTCCAGCGTGATGGTCGCTGTCTGGTCCAAATGCAGGTGGAAGAGGACGTGTTCCTGCTCGAAGGGGTGGCTACTCCCGCTGATCCAGCGCTCGTGGCGAGCCCAGCGTTCCTTGATCTGTATGAAGCCAAGTACCACTACCGACCGGCTCCTGAGGACATGGCGGGCTCTGGCTGGGTGGTCACGCCGATCACCATTTTGGCCTGGAATGAAAAGTCCATGCTGGAATCGCAGACCCGCTATCGGTTCTGATACCGCGCGCGAGGACTCAAGAGTCAACGCGTAATCTGTACCCGCCCCGAAACCAAGTCAGGGGACGTAGCTCAATTGGCAGAGCACCGCCTTTGCAAGGCGGGGGTTAGGGGTTCGCTTCCCCTGGTCTCCACATGACAACAACTGCAACCCTTCACACATCACTCGGCGACATAGTCGTTGAGTTGTTC
>JAPLBW010000088.1 GCA_026392555.1 Actinomycetota bacterium | reverse complement strand
GCGATCGCTGTCGGGGCTGCCTTTGATTTCGTGGCTGGAACGGTTGAAGAAGCACCAGATTGGCTGCAACGCAGCGGAACTGAATGGATACACCGCTTTACCCAAGAGCCTGGGCGCCTGTGGCAGCGCTACTTGGTCGGTGGTCCCCGATTTGTGAAGGCCGTCATCACCAGGCGCAGTCGATGAAGGTTCTCATCGTTCACAATCGCTATCGCAAGGCGATCCCATCGGGTGAAAACTCCGTAGTACCATCCGCTCGGGTCAAGGCGTTCGTGAATTCACCGAACTTCTCGAAAGTGAAAAGCCTGATGTCGTGCACATTCACAATGTGTATCCACTCATCAGCCCGTGGGTCATTCGCACCGCGCATAAGGCCGGCATTCCCATCGTGATGACGGTGCATAACTTCCGCCTCGATTGTGTCGCTGGTACCTACCTTCGCGATGGAAAAGTGTGCACCGACTGCACCAGCACATCCTTTGCCATGCCGGCTATTACTCACGGGTGTTACCGCGGATCAAGCATCCAATCCGTACCCATGGTGATGAGCCGCAGCATCCACCGCTCCACATGGCAGCTCGTTGATCGCTTCATTGCACTGACTGGCTTCCACCAAGAGTTCCTCGTTCGCATGGGAATCGCCCCTGACCGCATCGTGGTGCGACCTACCAGCGTTACCGATCCGGGCGCCGGCACAGCCCCAGGTAAGGACGTGTTGTTCGTCGGCCGGCTGGGCGCGGAAGGGCCGCCGATCGAGCCGCTCGCATGGATCCAGCCATCCGCATCCACGGCATGCAGGATTCAGCGCACGTTGCTGAGTTGATGGATCAGTGTGGGCCGGTAGTGATTCCTTCCACCTGCTTTGAAGGACTGCCCTTAGTGCTCGCCGAGGCCATCGCGCGCGGTCGCCCGATCATCGCCAGTGACATCGGCGGTCTAGGTCGCACTGTTACCGAAGATTTTGGCTGGAAAGTTCCGCCATCAAATGCTGTTGCTCTAGCCGCAACTATCGGTGCACTCACCGATGAGCAGATCGCCCATCGACCAAGCCGTGACGACCCCACAGTTGATCGGGATTTATAACGAGGTCACCAGCAACTAACTGCTACTTGCGAGCGAGTGATCGCCAGCTTTTCGCCGCGAAATGCCTGACCCGTGCCGAAACAGCCAGACCCGTGGTGATCACGGCGTCAATGGCATCGTTTCCTTGAACCAAAACGTCATGATCTTTACGCATTTGACGACTTGACCGGATGAAGTAGTCCGGAGCGACATCCTTTGACACTCCACCGAGCAAGAAATCGGCCAACATGTGGGGGATGGGAGTCGGGGCACTGATCTCGGCGGCGCGCAGCATGTATTCCTGATCCGCGGCGTAGCCGAACTGTGGTCGATAGTGGCCCAGTTGCTCAATCATGTGGTGAGTGAAGAAGGCTGACTGGTGTCCAACGAATCGCAACCCCAGGCGCAGGTCATTCATCGAAAACTTCGGCGTGAAGTGAATGCCTTCAACCGCACCTGACTCGTCGATGTAGCGCATCACGCCGTACGCCCATTGCCACTGATGGTCGCGTTGGTTCTGATCAACGATCCCCAGCACTTGCGAAGTCGAGAAAGTATCTGCCGCATTAAGAAACACCACGATGTCACCAGTAGAGCGATCAATGCCTTTGTTCATGGCGTCATAGATTCCGCCATCAGGGCCGGATTGCCAGTCCACTCGTTCATCGGTGAGTGAGGTGAGCCACTCAACAGTTCCGTCCGTACTACCGCCATCGACGACTAGCCACCGCCAATTGTCGAAGTCTTGGCTGCTTACTGAGTCCCAGGTCCGCTTCAATCCCTCAAGGTTGTTCCACGTGATGGTGAGTACGTCAAAACGCCGTGGCGCACTGGCGCTGGCCTCAGACATCAGTTCTCCGATCGCGGTCAAGGAACATCAGGGTAGCCCTCACACTCCTCGCCACAAGCGCCAACTTGACCCTTATCTTCCATCCCTTGCTCCAACTCTCCTAGATTTAGGCCATGACCTCCGCTCAGCCCGATGCGCCGCGCTTCAGCATCATCACTATTGGTCGCAATGACTTGGCGGGGTTGAAAGTGGCAGCACAATCCATTGCGAGCCAGACCTGCCAGGACCTTGAGTGGATTGTGAGTGATGGCGCGAGCACTGACGGAAGCGTCGAGTGGCTCGAAGCCGCAAGACTGCCCTACTTGAATTTCATCTCGGAATCGGACAACGGAATTCAAGACGCCTACAACAAGGGAATCGCGCGAGCTACTGGCGAGATCTTGGTCTTCATCAATTCCGGCGACATGTTTGCCAGCGACGAGACTTTGGCGCTGGTTGATCAGGACCAGAAAATGCGTGGATGGTCGTGGGCCTACGGAGCCATGAATGTCGTGGATAGCGAACGCAACGTTATTGATGTGAATAACTGGCCGAACTTCAATACGTGGCAGCTGCGCATGGGATTGCACTCCATCGGCCACCAAAGTGCCTTTTTCACCCGCGACTTGGTGGCAAAGGTCGGTCTTTATCGATCCGAGGTTGGTGTGCAATCCGATCAGGACTTCATGTTGCGTGCCGCTGACATGGCCGAACCTGCTTACATTGATGAAATTCTTGCCCTCCTTGAAACCGGCGGCGTCTCCTCTGGGCTTGCACCCGATGCCTTCGTTCGCAAAGCTCAAATGATCAGACAGATGGACGATCGCTTGCTGTGGGGAAGCGCGTTGGCTGACTCGTTGCTCACCTCTGTACTAGCGGCAACTAAGCGCGTGCGACACCGAATCTGGTTGATGCGGGGCGGAGGCACCTCCTGAACCCCGAAGTCTGCGTCGTGATGACTGCGTACAACGCAGCTTCCACCATCAAGGTGGCGGTTGAGTCGGTGCTGGGTCAGTCCTTCGAAGACTTCCACCTCATCGTGCTCGACGACGGCTCAACCGATGAGACCGCGAGCATCGTGAGCGCTATCACTGACCCACGATTGACATTTATCCCAGCCGAACATCACGGTCGTAGTGCCGCACTCAATGCGGCCATTGCGGCAAGCAACGCACGTTACATCGCACTCAATGACGCTGACGATCAATCGCTGCCGGATCGCTTGTCGTTGCAAGTTGCTTATTTTCAATCGCACCCAGAGGTAGACGTTGTTGGTGGATCGATGCGCGCTAGCGAGGGAAGGCGGCAATGGACGCTGTCCTACCCCACCGAACACCAGGACATTCGCGCTGAACTCGATGCGGGCAAGATGCCCATTGCTAACGCATGCGTGATGTTTACCCGCGACTGGTTTGAGCGCACCGGTGGTTTTTCCACTGACTTGGAACGCCTCGAGGATTTTCAGTTGTACTTCAGGCAGCGTTCGCAAACGAAGTTTGCCGCTGTGCCCCAAACAATCCTGACCTACACATTCCGCACCTTTTCACGCCAGCAATGGCAAGCCGAGGAAAGTCAACGGCTCAGGATCGCTGGGTCATCAGGTCAGGCTTCTGGGTTGGACTACCTGAAATATCGGCTGGCGGTGTGGAGCCAACAGCGCGGGCTGGGACTGACGCGTCGGTAAGCGCGTCACACGTACAAGGTCACACCAAGGCTGATGACCCATAAGGCCCCAAGGGCCAACAACGTTGGATTGCGCAAGATCGCCGTCTCGGGTTCACCGCCCTTGCCACTATCAATGACCAGGGCATAGACCAGCAGGCCAAGCGTGAACGGCACCAGCGAGATCAAGGTTGCAGTGGTGGATTCGCGCGGAACGGTGATCACCCACAGTCCGTAAACCATCACGGTGACAGCCGCGGCCACGGTCCAGACAAAACGCAGGTACGTAGAGGTGTAGGAGAGCAAACTGCTTCTGGTTTGTCCTACCTCGCCATCTTCGGCTTCTAACGTCACGAGTTCGGAATAACGCTTTCCGGCCACAACGAAGAGTGAGCCAAAGCCCGCAACCAACAAAAACCAGTCACTAATGGCAATGTCAGTTGCCGCACCTCCGGCGAGGGCGCGCAGCAGGAATCCGCTGGCGATCACCGCGAGGTCAAGAACGGGCTGGTTCTTGAGCCAAAACACATACAACAGTTGCAGCACCAAGTACGTGACGATCACCCACAACAAAGCAGGTTCGGCCAGGGTTGACAATGCCAGCGAAGCAACCAGCGCAACTACTGCGAGTACGACCGCAGTGCTGGGGGCTACCTGTCCTGAGGCTATGGGGCGATTCTTCTTTTCCGGGTGGAGCCGATCCTTGGGCGCATCGCGCACATCGTTGAGCAGGTACACCGCACTCGAAGCCAGGCAAAACGCCACGAAAGCCACAGCGACGTTGGCCGCTACTGATGGTTCGAGAAGCCGGCCCGCCGCGAACGGGGCGGCGGCAACGAGCACGTTTTTCGCCCACTGCTTGGGGCGAAGCGCTTTGACTAACGCTGGGATGGCCACCGCCCTAGAGTAGAGGTGTGACTGGGAACAACGAGGCCATTTCGGGCAAACACCGTGAAGTCTTAACGGGCTGGGGACGCACTAGCCCCTCGGCTGCCCACGTCGTACCCGTCACCGATGAACAAAACATCGCGAGTGAGTTAGCCGAACCCACTCAACGCGGTGTGATTGCGCGCGGTTTGGGCCGAAGCTACGGCGACAGTGCTCAAAACGCCGGTGGCTTGGTCTTCGATATGACGCACTACAACGCCATAGACAGTTTTGATTCTGTGGCCGGAGTCGTCGATGTGCAGGCGGGTGTTTCCATTGACGAACTCATCACTGACTTTCTTCCGTTGGGCTGGTTTATCCCCATCACACCGGGGACTCGATCGGTCACTGTGGGTGGAGCGATTGCTGCCGATATCCACGGCAAGAACCACCACGTAGCCGGCTCCTTTGGCAACCACGTGCGCAGCATGGATGTGCTTTTCGCCGATGGCCAGGTCCGCACGCTCTCCCCCACTCAAACCCCCGATGAATTTTGGGCCACCGTGGGCGGCATGGGGCTGACCGGTGTCATTCTTCGTGCCCGCATCGCCCTAACAGCCGTTGAATCCGCACACATCAATGTCGAAACCGTTCGCGCAAACAACCTTGATGAACTCATGTCGCGCCAAGTGGAGTTGGAAGAGACCTACCCTTATTGCGTCGCGTGGATTGACTGCCTGAGCAAGGGTGATCGCTTGGGCCGCGGTGTCATTACCGCTGGCCGATTTGCACAACTCAGTGAACTTGATGGCAAAAGAGCGTCTGACCCCTTGGCCTACGAGCCCGCCAAGCCCATCGCCGCTCCCAGTTTCGCCCCTTCCGGTTTGCTCAATCGGTGGTCAGTGGCGGCCTTCAATGAAGCGTGGTTCCGCAAGGCGCCCAAACACCGCGTAGATGAGATCCAATCCATGGCGACGTTCTTTCACCCTCTTGATGGGGTGGCGGGTTGGAATGCGCTGTATGGGCGCGCTGGATTTGTTCAGTATCAATTCGTTGTGCCAGAAAGCTCAAGCGATGTGGTGCGCGTAGCGATTGAAAAGCTCTCGGCGATCGGGGCTGCTTCTTTCCTTGCCGTGCTCAAGCGCTTTGGTGCCGGGAACCCTGCCCCCATGTCGTTCCCGATGCCTGGCTGGACGTTGGCCCTGGACATCCCCACGGGGGTTGATGGGCTCGCCGCAGTCCTTGATGAACTCGATCAGCTCGTGACCAACGCCGGTGGGCGGGTGTATCTGGCAAAAGATGCCCGAATGCAGCC
>JAPLBW010000041.1 GCA_026392555.1 Actinomycetota bacterium | reverse complement strand
GTTGCAGGTCCAGTCCTTTTGGGGACTCGGGGTACATGTACAGAAACAGCCCATCGCCGGCAGGGAAGACCTTGACCGGGTGTACCCGCGGGCCACCGTCCTTGCGCACCGTCGCGACGTAGGTGATGCGTCCCGTGGCATCGTCACTGATTCGATGTTGCATATAGGCACTCAATTGCGGAGCTTGGCTCACAAAATCCGCCCACGAAGTCATTGAGGATTTCCTTTCATCCGAGTCGAACCCACCAGCATCCGAGGGCTATAGTCCAACACACGGAATGCAAGGCACAGCACAGGGGAAGGACCCACCATCGTGGCCGGTGACATCGACCAAGAACAAGTCCTTCGCGAAACCCTTGCCGCTGTTGCTCCCGGAACTGAATTGCGCGATGGCCTTGAGCGTATTTTGCGCGGCCGCACGGGCGCTCTGATCGTCTTTGGTTACGACAAGAGTTTGGACAGTCTGCTCAGTGGTGGCTTTGCACTGGACGTGCCGTTCTCACCACAGCAACTGCGCGAACTCGCCAAGATGGACGCGGCAATGGTCATCGACTCGGCTGCATCAACCATTTTGTGGGCCAACACTCAGCTCGTGCCCGACCCTGGCATCACCACTGATGAAACAGGAACCCGCCACCGCACGGCCGAGCGATTAGCCAAGCAAACGGGTTACCCGGTCATCTCGGTTTCACAGTCGATGCAGATGATCGCCATCTATGTTGCTGGTCGTCGCTACGTGCTTGAGGATTCAAACATCATTTTGTCTCGTGCAAACCAAGCTCTAGCTACGCTCGAGCGTTACAAGCAGCGCTTCAATGAAGTAGCGGGAAACCTGACGGCTTTGGAGATTGACGACTTCGTCACCATCCGAGATGTTGCCGTAGTCGCACAGCGCATTGAAATGGTGCTGCGTATCGCGGCTGAAATTCGTGGTTACATCATTGAACTCGGAGTCGACGGGCGCTTGTTGGCGCTCCAGCATGATGAGATCTCTGCCGGCATGGATAACGAACGCGAGTTCATCGCCCGTGACTACCTGCCTGGAACTGGCAAGCGCAGCCGCAAACTTCAGGCCACACTTGACGCCTTGGCTGAGCTCTCGGCCGAGGAGCTCCTCGACTTCAGCTTGGTCGCCAAGGCCCTGGGGCACCCAGGCACCGACCTCGAACTCCCGCTCAGCCCGCGCGGGTTCCGACTGCTTTCCAAGGTTCAGCGGCTACCTGCCCCGGTTGCCGAGCGCATCGTCGAGCACTTCGGCTCCTTGCAAAAGATGCTGGGCGCCAGCATTGATGACTTGCAGGCCGTGGAAGGTGTCGGTGAAAACCGAGCACGTACCGTACGCGAAGGGTTGTCCCGCTTAGCCGACTCGTCAATCCTTGAGCGTTACGTCTAACAGCCCTAGTTCACGATCAGTGGCTCTGGCTGACTCTTCACATCGCCATTGCGCGCTACGACTGCATACGAACCCTTTGATGCCACTGGCTTTGATCCGCTGCAGCCAGGCTTGCTGACTTTTCCGTTCCATTCCACCGTCACCGCATAAGGCGAAGACTTCGAAATTGGGCGGACATTGGCGGCGCCACCGGGGTTGCAATCATCCGATGACCAGATGCGGCTCCCACTGGCAGAGGTAATTCGCACTTCATTTCGTGAGCCACCCACATCGCGCAAGCACGTCGTGTCGCTGTTCGTCGCCACGACAAAGCGCAACAGAACCGTTTCACCGACTGGGTTCTCCAAGCCTTCGGCGGTGACATAAACGCGTACCTGAGAGTCCTCGCATTCGCCCTTGGCTGGGATTTGGGCAACAGAAGGAATAGGTGAGGAGGTCGGTGATGCGCTCACGGCTGCCGAAGCCGACGGCGTCGGAGTGGCCGAACTCGTGGTCGTCACCGCGGGGATTGGTGTGTTGTCGGCAACGGGCTGGCTACCGCCGCCGCATGCCTTGCCAACAAACAGAACAAGGATGACCAGCGCCACGAGAATTTCTATGCGGCGGCGCCAATACACGCGCGCCGGCTTATCACCTACGGGATTGAGCAGGGAGGACACGGGTAACACAGTAGAGAGGGCAAACCCGCACAGGGCACTGTGGTTGCGTAAAAGCCCAGATCCCCTAGCGTGGAGCCCGTGCTCACGCCTAAAACCACTCGTGACGTGCGATCAAGCCTCCTCGAGTGGTTTGATCACGCCGAGCGCGACCTCCCCTGGCGGGGAGCAAGCCCCTGGGCCGTGGTCGTGAGTGAATTTATGCTCCAACAGACCCCTGTGAGCCGAGTGTTGGAACCCTTTGCGCAATGGATGAAGCGATGGCCCACACCTAGCGCACTCGCCAGCGCCACTCCTGGCGAAGCCATCGTGATGTGGGGGCGGCTGGGCTATCCCCGTCGTGCGCTGCGACTCCACGCCACTGCGGTGCTGTGTGACGAACAATTTGGTGGCGAGATTCCGTCCACTCTCCCCCAGTTGCGATCCTTACCCGGGGTGGGTGAATACACCGCTGCCGCCATCGCGGCCTTTGCCTTCCAACAACGTTGCGCAGTGTTGGATACGAACGTGCGAAGAGTGCACGCACGAGTGTTCGACGGAGTGCAATTTGCTATGACCACCAGCATCACTGCACGAGAGCGCGAGCGAGCGGACAAACTCTTACCTACTGATCCTCATGCCTCAGCCCGACTCAGCGCCGCCGTGATGGAACTCGGCGCTTTGGTATGCACCTCACGTTCGCCGCAATGCGATGCCTGCCCCATCCGCACCCAGTGCAGGTGGCGGTTAAACGGAAAGCCCGAATGGCAAGGGCCGGCGCGTAAGGGTCAGACCTACGAAGGCACCGACCGTCAATGCCGCGGCCAACTGTTAGCAGTTGTGAGAAATAGCGCCGGTCCCGTTGAATTAGAACAACTCAACCAGGCCTGGCCCAAGCCCGCACAACGCGCGCGTGCCTTGGATTCGTTGGTCGCCGATGGGCTGATTGACGTCCGTGCAGATGGCACTTTTGCCTTACCCGCGTAGGGCTACTCCGCAGAGCCGCTTTCTGCGGTTTCAACCGGTGGCAGGTCTGGCATTTCGCCCTTAGTGGTGCCGGTAAAGGTGAAGTGGGCATCCTCGCCCTCACCCGCAACGTCAACCAACACAATCTGGCCGGGGCGCAGCTCGCCGAACAAGATCTTTTCGGAAAGTTCATCCTCAATATCGCGTTGAATCGTGCGACGTAGCGGACGAGCGCCCATGACCGGGTCATAGCCACGTGCGGCCAACCGAGCCTTGGCAGCAACGGTGAGGTCAATCGCCATGTCCTTGTCCTGCATGCGGGCATCAAGCTTGGCGATCATCAGATCAACAATCTGAACGATTTCGGCTTCACTCAACTGGTGGAAAACCACGGTGTCATCAATGCGGTTGAGGAACTCAGGGCGGAAGTGTTGCTTGAGTTCGTCGTTGACCTTGGCCTTCAGCCGTTCGTAGGACGACTGGGTGTCGCCAGAAGCGGCAAAGCCCATTCCAAAGCCCTTGGAAATATCACGCGTGCCCAAGTTGGTCGTCATGATGATGACGGTGTTCTTGAAGTCAACGACACGACCTTGACTGTCGGTCAAACGACCGTCTTCAAGGATTTGCAACAGCGAGTTGAAGATGTCGGGGTGTGCCTTCTCGACCTCGTCAAACAAGACCACAGAGAACGGCTTGCGACGCACCTTCTCGGTCAGCTGGCCACCCTCGTCGTAACCGACGTAGCCGGGAGGTGATCCGAAGAGGCGAGAAACAGTGTGCTTTTCGCTGAACTCGGACATGTCGAGCTGAATCAAGGAGTCTTCGTCGCCAAAGAGGAACTCCGCCAAGGTCTTGGCTAGTTCGGTCTTACCCACACCCGATGGACCAGCGAAGATGAACGATCCGCCTGGACGCTTGGGGTCCTTCAAGCCCGCACGAGTACGGCGAATGGCCTGCGACAAAGCCTTAATGGCTTGCTCTTGGCCAATGACGCGCTTGTGCAGTTCGCTTTCCATCTGCAACAGACGTTGGGATTCTTCTTCGGTCAACTTGAAGACCGGGATGCCGGTCGCAATTGCCAACACTTCGGCAATCAGTTCCTCATCCACGACAGCGGCGACGTCCATGTCGCCGGCCTTCCATTCCCGCTCACGCTCAGCCTTTTCGAGCAGCAAGTTCTTTTCGGTGTCGCGCAGCGCGGCAGCCTTTTCAAAGTCCTGCCCATCGATTGCTGATTCCTTTTCGCGTCGCACGTTAGCGATGCGCTCATCAAACTCACGCAAGTCCGGCGGTGCCGTCATGCGACGAATACGCATGCGCGAGCCAGCCTCGTCGATGAGGTCAATCGCCTTGTCTGGCAAGAAGCGGTCAGAAATGTAGCGATCAGCCAAGGTGGCAGCAGCGACCAAGGCCTCGTCGGTGATGGATACGCGGTGGTGGGCCTCGTAGCGGTCGCGCAAGCCCTTCAAGATTTCAATGGTGTGGGCCAACGAAGGCTCTTGTACCTGGATGGGCTGGAAACGACGCTCGAGAGCGGCGTCCTTTTCCAAGTGCTTGCGGTATTCATCCAGCGTGGTGGCACCGATGGTCTGCAACTCACCACGAGCCAACATGGGCTTGAGAATGGACGCTGCATCAATCGCACCTTCAGCCGCGCCAGCACCCACGAGGGTGTGCAGTTCGTCAATGAACAAAACGATGTCGCCGCGAGTGCGAATTTCCTTGAGCACTTTCTTCAAACGCTCTTCGAAGTCTCCGCGGTAACGGCTACCAGCCACCAGAGCACCAAGGTCCAGCGTGTAGAGGTGCTTGTCCTTCAACGTCTCGGGTACTTCACCCTTCACGATGGCTTGGGCCAGTCCTTCAACGACGGCGGTCTTGCCCACACCGGGCTCACCGATGAGGACGGGGTTGTTCTTGGTACGACGCGAGAGCACCTGCATCACGCGCTCGATTTCCTTTTCCCGGCCAATAACGGGGTCCAGTTTGCCTTCGCGGGCAGCTTGGGTGAGGTTGCGACCAAACTGATCCAAGACCAATGAGGTGGAGGGCGTGCCTTCGGCTGGACCACCGGAGGCGGCTGGTTCCTTGCCTTGGTACCCGGACAGCAACTGAATGACTTGTTGGCGGACGCGGTTCAGGTCTGCGCCGAGCTTGACCAGAACCTGTGCTGCTACACCATCGCCTTCACGAATCAAACCCAAGAGGATGTGTTCGGTGCCGATGTAGTTGTGGCCAAGTTGCAGGGCTTCACGCAACGACAGTTCAAGAACTTTCTTCGCACGCGGAGTAAAAGGAATGTGTCCGCTGGGAGCTTGTTGGCCTTGACCAATGATCTCCTCCACTTGGCTGCGCACAGCCTCAAGAGAAATGCCCAACGACTCCAGTGACTTGGCAGCGACGCCTTCGCCTTCATGAATCAGACCCAGGAGGATGTGCTCAGTTCCGATGTAGTTGTGGTTGAGCATGCGGGCTTCTTCTTGAGCCAAGACCACCACACGGCGGGCCCGGTCGGTAAACCTCTCGAACATGATGTCCTCCTGACGATCGATGGCTTCAGCCTACTCGCACACGCCGTCGCGTGGAGCCTCGTCAAAAGGGCCGAAACCGCTCACGAACCCTTACCCCGCTTGAAAAATGGCGGTTTTACCCCTGTTGCGCCCTGCGCGAACAGAAGACCTAATACCCCCGAGGTTTAACTGCCAGCAGGACGCAGCACGTTGGCAAAAATCAACCAAGCCAAGAGCGACTTGGCCACGATGCTCAAGATGATGTATGCGTACTCGCCATAGATGTAGTCCTTCCACTTGCCCACCTGCTTGTACTGCAGGCCCATGTTGGCGGCAAACGAGAAGAACAAGACAAATTGAACAATGACAATCACGTAGACGAAGGCGGGCGGAGTGGCATGCGCGAGGAACAAGGAAATGATGATCCACGGCGCCAGGCTCACCGCAGAGCTAAACCAGAATGCGCTCCAATCAGCTTTTCCTGGTGTTTCCTTTCGCTCCATCAATAGACCAAACAAGATCATCGCGCTGTTCGTCGAAATGATCGCAATGATCGCGCCCAAATCACGAACACCCACAATAACGACGATCAGGACCACCATGAGGGATGAACTAAAGGTGTATTCAATCCAGCGTGCGTAGTTCGCGCGACGGCCCAACTGACGTTCGTACCAAGACCGCAGCGGGAAAGCGACCAGCAAGTGATCAAGGGCGGCACAGGCCAAGAAAATGGCTACTGCGCTGGCGATCCCGATGGAAATGACCTCGACCGGCTTGGCAATGACATTGGGATTGAGCAATGGATCACGATTGAGATACCCCAGCACCAGCGGAATACTCAAGGGCTTACTGAGTTTGAGGATGACGGCGATCTGGGCTACAAAGGCCAAGCCAACAAGGATGTTGAAGAGTCGAAGGCGGCGGTAGCGCGCTGAGTTGTCGGGTTCAGTGGTTGGCTCGTCGAATGTGGCTTCAGTCATGATCACAGTATTACGACTAAAGAGTGGAAAATGCGACTAAACCGAGTACGCCACGCAAGGTGGCACGAGCCAAAAGATGCAGGTCTACAGGTGCCTCAGCATGCGCGTGTTACCCAGTGTGTTGGGCTTAACCCGCTCAAGGTCCAAGAACTCGGCCACGCCTTCGTCATAGGAAAGTAAGAGTTCTTGAAAGACATCCTCTTCAACGGGCGCACCCTCAATGACATCAAAACCATTGCGCTTGAAGAAATCGACTTCAAAAGTCAGGCAGAACAATCGCCCCACACCCAATTCACGAGCGACATTGGCAAGTTGCTCGAGGAGTTCACGGCCAACCCCGGTTCCGCGCAGCGATAGGTCAACAGCCAACGTTCTAATCTCAGCCAAGTCATCCCACAAAACGTGCAGCGCACCGCACCCCACGATATTTCCGTCAACCTCCGCCACCCAAAATTCCTGTACGTCTTCGTACAGCGTCACCTTGGCTTTAGCCAACAAGATTCGCTCGGTGCTGTACCGATTAACGAGAGCGGCAATGGCTGAAACATCAGCGGTTCGAGCGCGACGAACAAGTACTTGGCTCATTCGGGCCGGACCAAGGGGAACAACACGGTTTCACGAATACTGCGACCGGTGAGCATCATCAGGAGCCGGTCAATTCCCATTCCTTGACCTCCCGCTGGCGGCATAGCAAATTCCAACGCGCGTAGGAAGTCCTCGTCCAAAGCCATGGCCTCAACATCGCCACCTGTGGCCAACAACGATTGCGCGGTCAAGCGAGCACGTTGCTCCACTGGGTCAATCAACTCGCTATAGGCAGTACCCACTTCGGACCCGAAGGCCACCAAATCCCAACGCTCAGCCAACCTCGGGTCTTCACGGTGTTGGCGCGTGAGTGGTGACACCTCGGTGGGGAAATCTGTATAGAAGGTCGGAGCTGTCGTACGTGACTCGAGGAGGTGTTCATACATTTCTAGGACGATCTGGCCGCGGCCCCACCCTGGATCCAGCGTGATGTCTGCACTGTCACACCACGTGCGCAGTTGGTCCGCCTCTGTGTCTGCCGTGAGTTCCTCACCCAAGGCGGCACTGATGCCGCGATTGATCGGGATAACCGGCCAATCACCACTGATGTCGTACTCAGTTACCTGACCGTCATCATCGCGATGACGCACTAAGAGGTCCCCGTGCACAGCCAGCGCCGCCTCGTGGATGACCTGTTGAGTTAGCTCGCGCATCGAGTTGTAGTCACCATAAGCCTGATACATCTCCAGCATGGTGAACTCAGGATTGTGTGAAGAGTCTGCGCCCTCGTTGCGGAAGTTGCGGTTAATCTCAAATACTTTTTCAATTCCACCAACAAGCAAGCGCTTGAGGTACAACTCCGGGGCAATGCGAAGGAACAATTCCATGTCGTAGGCATTGATGTGGGTCGTGAAGGGTCGAGCATTGGCGCCGCCGTGAATGGCCTGCAGCATCGGCGTTTCGACTTCAACAAATCCACGAGTGGTGAGCGAGTTGCGCACCGAAGCCACGGCGGTTGCGCGCATCTGCAACATTTCCCGAGCTTCTGGACGAACGATCAGGTCCACATAACGCTGGCGCACGCGCGCCTCAGGGTCAGTCAGACCCTTGAACTTCTCGGGCAGCGGTCGCAAACACTTACTGGTGATCACCCAGCTCGAGGCCTTGACCGAAAGTTCCCCACGGCGACTGCAGACCACTTCGCCGATGATGCCTACGTGGTCACCAATGTCAACATCGGTCTTCCACGCCTTGAGCCGGTCCTCGCCCACGGTGTCGATGGGCAACATGACTTGCAGGTCACCTGATCCATCACGCAACGTGGCAAAGCACAACTTGCCCCCGTCGCGACGCAAAATAACGCGCCCCACGATTCCGACCTCGATACCGGTGGATGCATCGGGTTCGAGGTCAGGGAAATCTTCGCGCAGTTGATTCAAAGTTGTCGTACGGGCAAAGCCAACGGGGTAGGGATCTACACCTTCTGCCCGCAACCGATCGAGCTTTTCGCGTCGAATGCGCATTTGCTCGGGAAGATCATCGAGGTCGGAGACGTCTGGTCCTTGGTTCACCATCGCAGTTTAGCCGTGTCGGCCTAAGAAGCCGTGTTGCGCTCAAACACTAAACGCAACCCAATGAGTGTGAGATCGGGCTCGTGATGGGTAATCGTGCGTGATTCCGCAACGACCAGAGGAGCCAGACCACCGGTGGCCACTACGGCCTGCACAGACCCAATTTCGTCTTCAATCCGATCCACGAGGCCATCAACTTGTCCGGCGAATCCGTACAAGGCGCCACTTTGCAGGGCTTCGACAGTGTTCTTGCCGATCACCGAGCGTGGCCGGACTAATTCCACCTTGCGCAGTTGCGCCGCCCGAGCCGCGAGGGCATCAATGGAGATTTCAATTCCTGGCGCCAAAGCGCCACCGAGGAATTCGCCCTTGTCGCTGACAACGTCCAAATTTGTGGAGGTGCCGAAGTCCACCACGATCGCCGGCCCACCAAAAAGGTGATGCGTGGCCAGCGTATTGACAATGCGGTCTGCGCCCACCTCTTTGGGGTTGTCAGTGAGGACCGGAACTCCCGTGCGCGTTCCGGGCTCAACGATGACTGTTTCAATATCTGCGTGATAGCGATTGAGCATGGTGCGCATCTCACGCAGCGTCGAGGGAACCGTGGAACACAGCGAGATTCCAGAAAACTGAGGAGATTGCGCCAGCAAGCCGCGGTACATGACATGGAGTTCGTCTGCTGTATCTCGAGCATCAGTCTTGATACGCCAGGATTGGTGCAGGCTCTCGCCATCAAACAGTCCAAGAACGGTGTTGGTATTTCCCACGTCAATGGCAAGCAACATGTCAGGCCTCCAGTACTTGCTCTAGGTCTCCGCCAACATCAAGCACAGGTGCTGAATGTGTCAACGCACCAACGGCGAGGAAATCAACGCCGGTTTCCGCGTAATCTCGAGCCACACTCAGGCTCAATCCCCCACTGGATTCGAGTCGAGCTCGGCCAGCTGTGATTCTCACGGCTTCGCGGGTTTGCGCAACGGTGAAGTTGTCCAACAAAACCAAATCCGCACCAGCGGCGAGGACTTCCTCTAACTGTTCGAGGGAATCGACCTCAACTTCAACATCAAGATCGGGCCACCTGGCGCGAACCGCCGAAAATGCTGCCTCAACACCGCCAGCCGCCAAGACATGGTTGTCCTTCACTAAGGCCGCATCGGAAAGTGACATCCGGTGATTGACTCCACCCCCACACCGCACCGCAAACTTCTCCAGCGATCGCAACCCGGGTGTGGTCTTGCGGGTGTCACGGATTGCAGCATCGGTACCGGCGACTGCACTTACCCAGCGAGCAGTCAGCGACGCAATCCCCGACAGGTGACACAACAGATTCAGGGCTGTTCGCTCTGCCGTCAGCAAGTCCACCGTGGGTCCGGTTGCCGTCACGACGCAACTGCCCTTGTCGACCGATGCTCCATCAACAACGTTGGCAGAAACCGCAATGCGACCTTGCCCCACGACCTCAAAGGCCGCACATGCCGCCACGACACCCGCGACGATGCCACTTTCACGCGCCACCAACTTCAAGATTGACTGCTGCGTGGCAGGAACGGTGGCAACCGAGGTGACATCGACCCCGCCGGCCAGATCTTCGGCCAGGGATCGCGCAATAACCGCCTCAATGTCGGCTGGGTCTAATCGTGGACGGTGCCTCCGACTAACTGACTATTAATACGCGCCCGCCAATGCAGGTCATCGGGCTCCGGGAAGTCCTCGCGCCAGTGACTCCCTCGTGTTTCTTCCCGCTCGCGCGCAGCTGCTGCGATAAACGTCGCCACGCTATGCACGTTGGTTGCCTCCCATGCTTCAACACAGGGCTGCTCAGATTCCCAGGATCGCAACTCCAGTAAGCGTGACAACGTTCGTCCTAATGATCGACGCGAACGCAAAACTCCTGCGCCATCAGTCATCGTCGAGGCCACGTGCTCGCGTACTTCGGGTGTCAAAAGAGCAGGGACACGTTCATCTGGCTTCGGCTCGCCTGGGCTGGCTAGGTCGGTGGCCAAATGCTGAGCAATCCGAGAGGCGAAAACAAGACCTTCCAGCAATGAGTTTGAGGCCAACCGGTTCGCACCATGCACGCCAGTACACGCACACTCCCCACAGGCATACAAACCCTCAACATTGGTGCGCCCGGAAAGATCGGTCAGGATTCCACCGCTGGCGTAGTGTGCGGCCGGCGCAACGGGAATCAATTCCGTCACGGGATCAACGCCGTGCAAGCGGCACGATTCGAGGATGGTGGGGAATCTGTTTTCCCACACTTCTTGACCCAATTCGCGCCCGTCCAGCCATACGTGCGGAGCACCGGTTTCGATCATCTGTTGCATGATGGCTTTGGCCACGACATCACGGGGAGCTAAGTCCGCCAGTTCATGGATACCGTGCATGAAACGTCGGCCTGCATCGTCAACGAGGAAAGCGCCCTCACCCCGAACGGCCTCTGACACCAACGGCTGCTGCCCTCGCGAACCAGGGCCCAGCCATAAAACGGTGGGGTGGAATTGCACAAACTCCATATCAGCGACCGTTGCTCCACCTCGCAGAGCTAATGCCACCCCGTCACCTGTTGATACTTCAGGGTTTGTGGTTTGAGCAAAGGTTTGACCCAGTCCTCCAGTGGCCAAGACCACTGCGCGGGCATGTACGGCGCCCACTCCATCACGGGTTCCTTCACCAATCACATGCAACGTGATTCCAGCCACTGCTCGGCGATCGTCAAAAAGTAAGTCAAGGGCCAACGCATGTTCAATAACTTCAATGCCAGCATCGGCCTGAACCGCGGAAATCAAAGCACGCGATACCTCAGCACCTGTGGCATCACCACCAGCATGCGCGATGCGATCGCGATGGTGACCGCCCTCCCGGGTGAGTGCAATATCTCCGGACGCATCCCGATCAAAGTCCGCACCCAACGCAATGAGATTTTCTAGCGCAGTGGGTCCCTCCGTTACCAAAGCATGGACGGCCTGCGCATCACACAAATCGACACCGGCAATCAAGGTGTCTGTTTCGTGCTGTTCGGGAGTATCACCTGGCCCGACCGCCGCCGCGATGCCACCTTGCGCCCATCGAGTCGCTCCGGCATCTAGCACTGTCTTAGTGACCACGAGAACTTTGAGATCACTTCGCCTAGCCTGCAGGGCCAGACTCAAACCCGCGATGCCACTACCGACGATCACCACATCCGCACTCGTGGTCCAACCCGGCGCCGGGGCGAGAAGGCGGCCAGCCAAGGGTTGGCGCGCGAAAATACTCATGAGTTCACCGTAGTGATTGACATGGTCAGCCCACCATCACGATCGCGTTGTCGATCAAACGGGTTGTTCCCACCATGGCTGCAATCAGCAAGAGTGCGTCACCATGAAAATTTGCAGGGACCGGCTCAAGGGTGTCTGGACGCACCAACTCGACGTATTGCACATGAACCTCAGGCTCACCAGTTAGTTCCTTGGTCGCGGCTTCCAGTACCGCTTGCGCACCCGCTGGCCCAGCATGGTCTGCAGCGACAAGTGCGCGCGGAATAACTAGCGCCTGTGCGTGCTCAGTGTGGGAAAGATAGACATTGCGAGATGACATCGCCAAGCCATCACTGTCCCGCACCGTTGGGAAGACTTCAATCTCGATAGGTAATGCCAAATCTCGCACCATGGCCTTGATGACCGCCACTTGCTGCGCATCCTTTTGACCAAAGAGGGCCCGATCCGGATGCA
>JAPLBW010000122.1:1074-3846 GCA_026392555.1 Actinomycetota bacterium | reverse complement strand
GTCTTGGAACAAGAATCCTACAACGGCAATTGGCAACGTTCCCACGATGATGTACCAACCCATGCGAGCATCAAGGTCACCGCGTCGATCCTTCCGCACCAGCGCGATGGCCCAGGCCTTGATGATGCGGACGATATCGCGCCAGAAGAACAGCAGGACGGCAACTTCGGTACCGATTTGAGTCACTGCTGTAAACGAGGCGCCAGGATCGTCAAACCCGAACAACTGCGGAAAAATCGCCAAATGTGCACTGCTGGAAATAGGGAGGAACTCGGTTAACCCCTGAAGCACCCCTAGGAAAATGGCTTCTAGGTAACTCACAGCACGTCCGATCCGCTGGGCAATATCGTGTTTTCTCAAGCGTAGTCTTTGCGAGTCATTTCACCCCGATCCGACACTTTTCGGTAGCGTTCCACTATGCAAAGACGCACCCTCGGTCGTACCGGTCTTAGTGTTTCCCGCATTTGCCTTGGCACCATGACATGGGGTCGAGATACTGACGACAACCAAGCGCGTGGTCAATTCGCTGCCTTTACCGAGGCCGGCGGCAACTTCATCGACACGGCCGATGTCTATACTGATGGTGCGTCCGAGACCCTTCTCGGGGACATCATCAAGGAAACCGGATCGCGAGACTCCATGGTGATCGCGACCAAAGCTGTCAGTACCCCCGATCCTGACCGGCGCCGCGATGCCAGTCGTGCGCACCTTATGCGAGCCTTAGATGCCTCGTTGCAGCGTTTGCAAACTGACTACGTCGACCTGTGGCAACTGCACGCATGGGATCCACGCACACCGCTGGATGAGACACTGAGCACCTTGGACGATGTCGTTCGTTCAGGAAAAGTTCGCTACGTCGGAATCAGCAATTACAACGGTTGGCAAACTGCTCAAGCCGCCACGTGGCAGCGTGCAGTGCCAGGTCGGGCCTCTATTGCCACCACGCAAATGGAGTACTCCCTGTTGTCTCGCGGCATTGAGCGCGAAGTCCTGCCCGCTGCCGAAGCCTTCGGCGTCGGCATCCTCCCGTGGTCGCCACTGGGTCGAGGCGTCTTGACCGGTAAGTACCGCCAAGGCACTCCTGGCGACTCACGCGGAGCCTCTAGTCATTTCGCCGGCTTCGTTACCCCATTTCTGGATGAGCGATCAACGCATATTGTCGACGCCGTGATCACCGCTGGCCGAGGACTAGGCGTCACGCCCTTAGAAATTGCCTTGGCTTGGATTCGGGACCGACGCGGTGTCGTGGCACCCGTCATCGGTGCTCGTACCGCAGCACAGCTTGAAGATGCGCTCACCGTGGAAGACCTCGTACTGCCCGATGAAATCAGTGCAGTCTTGGATGAGGTGTCAGCTCCCACCTTAAGTTATCCGGAAAAGTCCTTCGGATGAGCGCACCAGTCCTTCCACTCTATGAATTTCGTGAGATGTCGATACCTTCGGGACTCAGTCGCCATGCTGTGGTTCGAATGCTCACCGATCATGCTGAATACGGCCATTGGGAGTTAGCCCGCGTGCGGCTTTACCCCGATGGACAACGCAAAGTGTGGCTCAAACGACGATTGATGAAGGTTCAGCGAACCGCTTAACAGGTCTTGAGGAAGTCAGTAAAGACATCCACCCCGAACTTCAACGACTCCACCGGCACTCGCTCATCAACCCCGTGAAAAAGAGCCGCGAAATCCAAGTCAGCTGGTAGTCGAAGCGGTGCAAAGCCGAAACACCGCATACCCAACTGGGAAAACGCCTTCGCGTCGGTTCCGCCACTGAGCATGTAGGACACCACTCGAGCCCCTGGGTCGAGCTTGGTCAATGAAGCCGTCATGGCATCGACCAATGCACCGTCAAAGGTGGTCTCCAGTGAGATGTCGTCGTGGTAGCTCTCCCGACGAACATGTGGACCAATGAGGGCATCAATGGTGGCAAGAAAGTCATCACGTTCACCAGGAAGGAATCTGCCGTCAACATGAGCGGTCGCAGCCCCGGGAATGACATTGAGTTTGTAGCCAGCATCAAGCATGGTCGGGTTTGAACTGTTCTTCAGCGTTGGCATGATCATCTTGCCTATTGCGCCCAAGGATTCAACGATGCGTTCTGCCTCTTCAAGGGCATCGCTACCTGATGGGTTGAACGGCATACCTAAAATCTCTGCGGCTTCACTCAGGAGTCCATTAACCGATGGCGCAAGCTGCGTCGGCCATTCGTGTGCGCCGATAGCCGCCACTGCTTCGGCCAGGTGCACAACAGCGTTGTCTTTGTTTCGCAAAGAGCCATGACCCGCGGTCCCATTAGCGACCAGCCGCATCCAGGCAATGCCCTTTTCCGCTGTCTCAATCAAGTACAAGCGCTGATCAGCAACGGTGATGCTAAATCCGCCGACCTCACCCACGGCCTCTGAGCAATGGGCGAACTCCCCAGGCATGTTGTCAACCATCCAGTGGGCACCGAATAGCCCACCGGCTTCCTCGTCGGCGGTGAAAGCCAGGACCACATCACGCGCGGGCTTTTCGCCACGGGCTTGGAGTCGTTCCAGGCTGGCCAAAATGATGGCATCCATATCGAGCATGTCAATGGCACCTCGGCCCCACAAGTAGCCATCACGCACTTCCCCAGCGAACGGATTGACGCTCCAGTCCGGAGCATGAGCAGGCACCACGTCCAAATGGCCATGGACCAGCAGAGGGGCTCGGCTGCGATCTGAACCTTCAATAGTGGCCAACACGTTGGCCCGCTTCGGGGCCGCTTCGACGATGCGTGGCGAAGCACCGACTC
>JAPLBW010000122.1:0-1032 GCA_026392555.1 Actinomycetota bacterium | reverse complement strand
CACACCCGCAACAAAGTCAGCGGCCGAGCGCTCGCCAGGTCCGCTGCCATCACCGGGATTGATCGAGCCAAACTGGATTAAACTTTGACACAGTTCAACCACTCGATCACTCGATGGATCAGTCGAGGCCGGCTCAGACACAGATGTGCTCATGCCCCTATCTTGCCGGTTTTTCTACGCCGAACGCGCGTGCAACGAGCAAATGCCTCTTTGATAACCTCTGCGTGCGCTGTTCCCCAATAGCGCCCATCGTCCGGGTGGCGGAATTGGCAGACGCGCTAGCTTGAGGTGCTAGTGCCCTCACGGGCATGGGGGTTCAAGTCCCCCCTCGGACACCACAGTTCTCGAAGGCAAACAGGCCTGGCAACGGATGAAGACATCCGCGACCAGGCCCTTTGCGTAAGCCTTCTTTTTACTTCACATCAAAACGGTCTGCTTCCATCACCTTGACCCACGCGGCCACAAAGTCGTTCACGAACTTTTCGCTCGCATCGGCTTGTGCATAGATTTCCGCGACGGCTCGCAACTGTGAATTCGAAGCGAACACCAAGTCGGCACGAGTTCCCGTCCACTTCAACGAGCCCGACGCTCGATCGCTTCCCTCGAAGGCCTGTTCGTCCGTTGATGTTGCTTTCCAAGCGGTTGCCAAGTCCAACAAATTGACGAAGAAGTCATTGGTCAGCACCTCCGGACGATTCGTCAAAACGCCTGCCTGGTTGCCACCACTGTTGACTCCAAGGACGCGCAGCCCACCCACCAGTGCAGTGAGTTCCGGAATGCTGACGCCAAGCAATGCGGCTCGGTCGACCAGTTTCAATTCAGCCCCCCGCCGATCCGACGAGTTGTAAAAGTTACGAAAACCGTCTGCTCTGGGTTCAAGAACAGCAAAAGAGTCAACATCGGTTTGCTCTTGCGTCGCGTCCGTACGCCCTGGCGTAAAGGGAACGGTCACCGACTGCCCCGCCGACTGGGCTGCCTTCTCAATGGCTGCGCCACCGGCTAGAACGATCACATCGGCCAACGAGACTTGCT
>JAPLBW010000251.1 GCA_026392555.1 Actinomycetota bacterium | reverse complement strand
GGAACACTGCACTTGACCTTTGCTGGAGTCCTTGCGAAGTCGAGCAACCTTGGAACGATTGAAGCTTCCGAAAAGATCGGTGCCAAGACCCTGTATGGCTACCTGAAGAAGTTTGGAATTGCCGAGCCCAGCGGGTTGAACTTCCCCGGTGAAAGTCGCGGACTGTTGCCTGCCTTGAAGGATTGGTCGGGGACGTCCTTTCCCACCATTGCCTTTGGTCAGGGCTTGTCGCTGAACTCAATTCAAGCTACATCGGTGTTCGCCACGATTGCTAATGGCGGTGTGCGCGTTGAGCCTCGCTTGGTCGCCGGTACGACGGGCAACGATGGCAAGTTCATTGAGGCTGCTCAATCGCGTCGCGTTGAGGTGGTCTCACCAGCGACTGCTCGCACGGTCACGGACATGCTCGAATCAGTGGTGAGTGATGGCGGAACGGCTCCCATGGCTCGCATTCCTGGATACCGAGTTGCGGGTAAGACGGGAACCGCTAACCGAGTGGACCCAGCCTGTGGTTGCTACCGCGGTTACACCGCTTCCTTTATCGGGTTTGCGCCAGCGGATAACCCGCAACTGGTGGTTTCCGTGACGTTGCAAGCACCCAAGCGCGGTCACTACGGAGGCATGCTGGGTGGACCGGTGTTTAAGCGCGTAATGTCGTTTGCACTTCAGGATCAGCGCATTCCGCCAACTGGGTCCAAGGCCCCCGCCTTGAAGTTGACTTGGTGATGATGACTTCCCTCAACCTCGTCGTTGCGAAGTAGGGGGCACTATGTCTGTGACCGCTAGCTCCTTACGCCCCACCACCTCAGGTATTTCGCTATCAGAAGTGGCTCGTGCTGTCTCAGGAGAATTGCGAGGAGCTGACGTTAAGGTCAGCGGAATCACGCACGACTCACGAGCCGTTCGCGATGGTGACGTGTATGTCGCTTTCGCCGGGGCACGATTTCACGGATCCGAGTTCATTGAGCAGGCGATGGCTAGTGGCGCGGTTGCGGTGCTAACAGATGAGATCGGTGCTGCGGTCGCTGATGCAGTAGGGCTTCCTTGTGTTGTTGTTTCGGACGTTCGCCAGGTACTTGGTACTGCTTCCTCCACGATTTATGGCAATCCGGCTGGGGCCATGACCGTAGTGGGAATCACCGGTACGAATGGAAAAACAACCACGGCGTATTTGCTTGATGCGGCATTGCGAGCCGCTGGGCGAACAACGGGTTTAATCGGAACGATTACCACCACCATCGATGGCGAATCCGTTGCCAGCATCCGCACCACTCCTGAGGCGACGGACCTGTTCGCCCTCTTGGCCGTGATGAAAGAGCGTGGGGTCGATGCTGTGGTGATGGAAGTCTCGAGCCATGCCTTGGTCATGGGGCGGGTCAACGGGATCACCTTCGATTCCATGGGATTTACCAATCTGTCCCAAGACCATCTTGACTTCCACCACACGATGGAGGAGTACCTCGCAGCGAAGGCGTTAGCTTTTACTCCAGCACACTCTCGGCATGGCGTAGTGATGGTGCTCAACGACGAGTCGCAGGCGTGGAGTCGATCCTTAATCGCCCAGGCGCAGGTTCCACTCACGATTGTTAGTGCACAAGAACTGTCAATCGATGCTGCAGATGTGACATTCACGGTTGGTTCGGGTGCGCAGCAATCTGCCACGCTCACCTCACCAACCACCGCTATTGAGGTTTCCACTCAGATGGCGGGCTCGTGGAATGTTTTGAATGCTGCTCTTGCCGAACAGCTGGCGATCAGTATCGGAGTGAGTGCGGATCTCGCAGCCACGGGCATTGCCTCGCTCGCAAGTGTCCCTGGACGTCTTGAGTCCATTCAGGTTAAGGGAAATGCCATTGAAGGTTTTGTTGATTACGCGCATACACCCGATGCGGTTGAGCAAGTCTTGTCGCAATTGCGCTCTCGCACCGGAACTCACCGCAAACTGGTGTCGGTGATTGGGTGCGGTGGTGATCGCGATGCGCTCAAGCGCCCGTTGATGGGTGCTGCAGCAGCACGGTGGGCCGACGTTGTGGTCATTACCGACGACAATCCGCGAAGTGAAGACCCAGCTGTCATCCGTACGGCGGTCATGATGGGCGCTGCCAGTGCCAATGCGTCCGCTTCTTTAGTCAATGTCGCTGATCGTCAAGCTGCGATCCAACAAGCAGTGGACTTGGCCGGTCCTGATGGGCTGGTGGCCGTCTTGGGTAAGGGACATGAAACCGGCCAGGAAGTGGCCGGAGTTGTTACCCCCTTTGACGATCGTGTAGCCCTGCGCCGCGCCTTAGGTGGTGGGCAGTGATTGCACTAACCGCTGCTGAGATTGCTGCGATTACGCAGGGACGACTGGGGCAATCCACCGATCCGGAATTAGTGGTGACAGGCATTGCTCGAATTGATTCGCGTGACCTTTCACCAGGTGACCTGTTTGTTGCCTTTGAGGGTGCAGACCTCGATGGTCATGACTTCGTCGACCAGGCCATGGGTAATGGCGCGGTGCTTTCGTTAGTGACTCGCCCCGTCGCTGGCCCGCACGTTGTTGTGAGCAAGATGTTGGAAGCGGTGTCGGCACTAGCTCGGCACAATGCACAAGCCCTGCAGTCAACCTGCACCATCATTGGCTTGACCGGGTCTTCTGGAAAGACTTCGACCAAGGACTTGTTGGCCAGCGTTCTGGAAGCAGCGGGTGAAACTGTTGCACCGCCAGGCTCGTTCAATAATGAGCTGGGATTTCCGCTCACCGTTTTGCGAGCAAATCTAAATACAAAATTTCTCGTATTAGAGATGGGGTCGCGCGGAGTAGGGCACCTTGCGTTTTTGTGTTCTATTGCGCAGCCACAGGTGGGCATAGTTTTGAACGTAGGTGCGGCTCACTTAGGGGAGTTTGGCGACCTCGAAACCACGGCGAGAGCAAAATCCGAAGTTATTGCGACATTGCCGTCGGACGGAATTGCTGTTCTCAATAGCGATGACGAGCGGGTGCGAGCCATGACGGCTGTGACCAAGGCTCGCTGCGTCTATTTTGGTGACTCAGGCGATGCACTCGTAAGTGCTGAAAACGTGATCGCTGGAACCAATGGGTGCGCGCAGTTTGATTTGCGCATTTCTGGCTTGGCGAGTGAGCGGGTCGGGCTGAAGGTCGTCGGTCGACACCAGGTGTCTAACGCTTTGGCCGTTGCCGCCGCTGCGATCTCAATGGGTATTAGCCCGCATGCTGTAGCCGAGGCCCTGAGTAATGCAGGTCCGCGCAGTCCGTGGCGGATGCAAGTCGAGCAGGGCGCTAATGATGTAACGGTCATCAACGATGCTTACAACGCCAATCCAGACTCGATGCAGGCCGCCTTAGTTGCCGCAGCAGATATTGCCAACGACCGGAGACTGGGAATTGTTGTTGGTGAGATGCTCGAATTGGGAAATCAATCGGGATCAGCGCATGTTGCATTAGGAACTGCCGTTGCTAAAGCGGCTCCAGCATGGGTAACCGCTGGGTTGTCACCAGAAGTGATCAGCCGAGTTGATAACGCTGCGCTGGCAATACGTAATGCACTCGAACTTGTCCAACCAGGAGATGTGGTTTTGATCAAGGCCTCACGCGGCATTGGACTCGAAGTCGTCGCACAAGCCCTCGTGGGTGGTGGTAAGTCGTGAAGCTGATCGTGATTTCCGCAGGCATTGCTTTGATGGTCTCGCTCCTAGGAACACCCTGGTTGATGCGGCTACTGAACCGCCGAGGCTATTCCCAAGCGATCCGTGAATCCGGCGATCTACTTTTCCCTGATCACGAGAGTAAGAAGGGCACCCCGTCCATGGGTGGCCTAGCCGTCATCATCGCTGTGCTCGCCGGATATGGGGTCGCACATATTGTGCGTGGCACTCCACCCACAGCCTCTGGCCTACTTCTTCTCTTCCTCGTTGTTGGATTAGGTGCAGTTGGCTTCATTGACGACTACATCAAGATCTTCAAGCGTCGTTCCATGGGTCTACGTGCTAGCACAAAGTTTGGTGGCCAGATCGTCATTGGCATTGTCTTTGGTGTCCTTTCCTTGAACTTCAGCGATGACCGAGGGCTAACACCGGCTTCTCGCGCAGTGTCGTTCTCGTGCAGTGTCGTTTATTCGTGATACTCCATTGGTCTTGCCAGCGGCAGTTTTTGTTCTGTGGGCCTTGCTCTTGGTGGTGGCCACGTCCAATGCGGTGAACTTGACCGATGGTCTTGATGGCTTGGCCATTGGTGCGGCGATGATGTCGTTTGCTGCGTACACCTTGATTGGTGTGTGGCAGTTCGGCCAAGGGTGCGCCCTCAGCCCAGGACGCAGTTGTTATGAAGTTCGAGATCCCCTCGACCTAGCGATTTTGGCTGCCGGTTTTACGGGAGCGTGTTTCGGATTTCTTTGGTGGAACGCCCCGAAGGCACAAATCTTTATGGGGGACACCGGCTCGCTGGCCATCGGTGGTGCGATCGCGGGGTTCGCGATTTTGAGCCGTACCGAAATCTTGTTGC
>JAPLBW010000167.1 GCA_026392555.1 Actinomycetota bacterium | reverse complement strand
GCAGCAACCATGGATTGGTGCACGCTGTAAACGGGGTATAGGCCCATCAAGATGTCCGTCGCAGTCTCTTGAGTGCGCAGACTCCAAATCGTGGCAGCGACCTCAAAATATTTTTCGATGTAAGGCTCAAGAAGGTCGACCTGATCGGGGTGCAAGAACCCGCCGATCATGGAACCGATCATGGCGTTGGGTAGCGAGGCGTCGTTAATCACGGCCTCCCATGTTTCGGCCTTGGCTTGGGACGTCGGTCGACTGGCGCGTGCAAGCGCGGCCTGACGCAGTCCTGTAGCGGTGTTGTCGCGGGCCAACTCCGCAGTTACGCGATCAAGGTCAGTGCGTCCTGCGCTCACGAGGCGTTGCACTAATGCCCAACGAAGGTCGGTATCCAAGGTTAATCCTGGCAGGACTTCGGCGCCCTCAAGAATGTTTTCGACTCGCTGCAGTTGCTCGACGGTGTTGGAAGCAGAAACAAAGGAACGAACGAAGGTCAGTTGGCGGTCACTTCCTGGTTCGGCACCCACCATCCATTCACTCAGGGTCGTTGCTAGCCGATCAAGTCCAGTGCTGCGCCATTTCGGCTCGGCATATTGATCAAGCGCAGCTTTGACTTGGCGGAGTCCCTGTTGCACCACACCGATGGATTCCTCTTGTGGAATAGCACTGAGGGTGAGGTCAAGGAATTGACGCGTGGGCATCTCGGCATCGCGTGTCATGTCCCACGCCGCTCCCCACAGCAGTGCCCGAGCCAACGAGTCAGTGACATCCCCCATGCGGTCGGCACTGGTCTGTGCGGAACGTTGGTCAAGTCGAATCTTGGCAAAGGTGAGGTCACCGTCATTGAGAAGGATCAGATCCGGCTGCTTGACTCCCACAAGCTCGGGAACATCAGAGGATGCCCCCGTGATGTCGACTTCAATGCGCTGAATCGGTTCAAGCCGACCCTCAACGTCGCTGTAAAGACCAATAGCAATGCGGTGCGAGCGCAGAATTGGCTCGAGCCCAGCCGGACTGGTGGGCGGCAACTGCGTAACAGCAAAACGTGCATACGTGCCGTCGGCGTTGAGATCAAAATCGGGCATCAAGGTGTTCACGCCGGCTGTTTCTAGCCACTGGGACGTCCAATCCGACAAGTCACGACCAGAGGCGGCTGACAATTCGGTGAGCAGGTCAACCAGCTCGGTGTTTCCCCAGGCATGCTTGGCGAAGTACTCGCGCACACCCTGCAAGAACTCGTCTTCGCCAACCCAGGCCACCAGTTGACGCAATGCGGAAGCACCCTTGGCGTAGGTAATGCCATCAAAGTTCACGCGCACGGCGTCAAGGTCGACCATGTCGGCGGCGATGGGGTGCGTAGAAGGAAGTTGATCCTGACGATAAGCCCACGCTTTGCGCTGATTACAAAAACTCGTCCAGGCATCGGTGTAACGAGTGGCCCGCACATTCGCAAAGTGGGATGCCCACTCGGCGAAGGATTCGTTGAGCCACAGGTCGTCCCACCAGGTCATCGTGACGAGGTTGCCAAACCACATGTGAGCAAGTTCGTGCATGATGGTGTTAGAGCGTTGCTCGTAAGCAGCATCCGTCACCTTGCTACGGAATAACAAATCCTCGTGAAAGGTCACACAGCCGGCATTTTCCATGGCTCCGGCATTGAATTCGGGAACGAACAGTTGGTCGTACTTGCCGAAGGGATATCCGACACCAAATTCGCGTTCAAAGAGCTCAAATCCGCGAGCTGCGGTATCCATGATGTCGTCGGAATCGAGAAATTCAGCAAGAGATTGCCGGCAGAACACACCCATCGGGTAGATGCCGTTGACGCCGGCATATTCGCCGCGCTCTTCGTGATACGGCCCAGCGACCAAAGCCGTGATGTAGGTGGACATCCGAGCGGTGGGATCAAAGCTCCACACGCTCTTGCTGTCATCAAGAAGATCGGCGGAAGGGGTGGCGGAGTTGGAAATGACTGTCCAGTGTGATGGTGCCGTCACGGTGAAGGCATACGTCGCCTTCAGGTCTGGCTGATCAAAGCAGGCGAACATGCGCTTAGCATCGGCGGACTCGAATTGGGTGTAGAGGTAGACCTCGTTATCAACGGGGTCTACGAATCGATGCAAGCCTTCGCCGGTGTTGGAGTACACCCCATCGCCTTCGACGGTGAGGACGTTGTTGTCAGTTAAGCCCGTGAGGGCGATTCGATCTCCATCGAAGGCCACAGCAGGGTCGAGTTCTTGCCCATTGAGCACGATCGCGTTGACGCTGGCCGCGGTGAATTCGATGAATGAGGTAGGGGCTGTCGCGGCAAAGCTCACCGTGGTGGTCGAGCCGAACGTCATGGCGCCCCGGGTGAGGTCAATAGCCACGTCATAGTGACTAATCTCCAGATCTCTGGCTCGCTGGCGGGCTTCGTCACGGGTGAGGTTGTTGCCGGACACGTCAGGGCACTCCTTAGTAGCGGTCTTTGCCATCCTAGGGTGTCAATACCGTTCCAGCCCGCCCGTGGAGGAAGCCTTGTCTGCTGCATCACAAGACACCCCAATCGTTGTTGACATGTGGTTTGACCCGATGTGTCCATGGGCATGGTTGACCTCGCGTTGGATCCTTGAAGCGGCCAAGGTGCGAGACATGGATCTGCGATTCCACATTATGAGCTTGGCCGTTCTCAACGAAGGAAAAGATATTCCGTCGGAGTACGTCGACATGATGAGCAAAGTGTGGGGTCCGGTGCGCGTTGTTGCTGCGGCTCAAAAGCAATTCGGTCCGGAAATCACTGAACCGCTTTACACCGCGATTAGTCGACGTATTTTCGTTGATAATCGCCGCGATGATCCGACCGTCATTGTTGACGCTCTTGCTGAATTGAATCTTCCGGCTGATCTTGCGGATGTTGTTTCTTCTAAGGAATTCGACGATGCGATTCGCACCTCGCATCAGGCATCGCAAGATGCAGCAGCCATGGAAATTGGCACGCCCGTCATGGCGATCAATGGAATCGGATACTTCGGTCCGGTGATCTCGCCAGCGCCCAAGGGCGAAGCCGCTGGCCGCCTCTTTGATGGGATTGTGTTGCTCTCGGGCTCAGAAGGCTTCTACGAAATCAAACGCGCTCGCACCCAGCCACCTGCTTTTGACTAGTTGTCGTTGTCATGCCTGAAGGTCACACGATTCACCGCAATGCTGTAGACCTCAACGAGGCATTTGCCGGACAGGCTCTGGCCGTGACGAGCCCGCAGGGTCGCTTTGCTGACAGCGCCGCACGTATCGACCGCACGACCTTTGTCCAAGCCCAAGCAGTGGGCAAACACCTGCTCATGGAGTTCGCCAACGATGCGATCGTGCACGTGCACTTGGGGCTTTATGGGGCTTGGAACATCAAAGCTTTGATGAACGAAAAGGCAGCCTCTCCGGTCGGTCAAGTTCGACTGCGACTGCATGGCAAGCAAGCAGTGGCCGATTTGCGTGGTCCAACGCAGTGCGAACTGGTGACATCGTCGGACGTGGCGGTGCTGCTCAATCGCTTGGGCCCTGATCCATTGCGGATAGATGCGGACGAGAAGCGCGCATGGAATGTGATCTCGAAAAGCTCCGCACCCATCTGTGTGCTGTTGATGCGGCAGGACATCGTGTCCGGGGTCGGCAATGTGTATCGAGCTGAGGTGCTGTTTCGATGGGGCATTGATCCTTTGACACCTGGCCGTGACATTGATCGCAAGGTGTGGCTCAAGATCTGGCGCGACCTCGTCAAGCTGATGCGCATTGGCGTTGACATCGGTCAGATTGACACCGTGCGTTCCAAGCATTTGCCCGAACAAACAGGTCGACCTCCGCGGATAGATCGACATGGGGGAGAGGTGTACGTCTATCGGCGCGAATCCCAGCCGTGCTTGGTCTGCTCAACCCCGATTCTCAAGCGCGAGGTTTCGGGCCGGAATCTTTTTTGGTGCCCTACCTGCCAAAAGTGACTAGACCGGGTTGCGAATAGCGGCGAGCAACGTGTCGGTGTCGGCTTGTCCAACGAGTTTGGCCATGCGCTGCCACACCGGATCGGTTTCGTTGTTAAACATCGTGGCTCGATGCTTGATGTCACGCTCGCGCTGCGAAACAGGGTCAGCGACAAGCGGCGGGTTATTAACCAACTCGTTCCAACGATTCGCGTAGGTGGTGAACAAGTCTCGGGTGACCACTTCATCGGTTGGCCGAACGATGGCGCCAATAAGCCACGGAGATGCAAGCGAACGCAAGCGGTGCGGAACCGCTATCGGCTTCATACCTTCGATCGCATAGGCGCTCTTGTGAGTCTGCGTGAGTGGGGGATAGACCGCGTCAATAAATTCGGGACTAGTAACTAAATCCACTCGGGGCATCAGGTCCACATGAAAGTGCCACGTCATTTCCGTTCCACCATCGGGAGTCGGATCATGCATGGTGGCTAAGTCGCTGAGCAGGTGTGGACTGGTCGATTCACTGGGTGCAAATGCGTGGACCATCGCGGCGTCTAAACCCAAGGCAGGAATAAGCAGCCGGGTGTCGACCACGCGGACCCGAGCGCCAGACCTCGTTGAGCCCTCAGTGATCGTCAGGGAGCCCGCCGGTTCGCCGGATTCAGGTGAAGTGAAAGAAATCGCAGACACGTCCGGCTGGGTGAGAAATCCCGTAAGTGTTGTTGCCCACTTATCGCACGAGGCTTGAAGGATGCTCATTGGTGAAGTGTTCCACAGCTGCCGGTTGGTGACCGGGGCCGTCGCCGCGCTGTTGCACGGCTCCTCCCGATCCGTTCGTGGCCATCGCTCCTGACAGTTGGTGACCGGGGCCGTCGCCGCGCTGTTGCACGGCTCCTCCCGATCCCGGACCCCTTGATTCCCTCAATGAAAAAGGCCCCCAGAACCATGGGGCCGTTTTCATTGAGAGCGGGTGACCGGGATCGAACCGGCATGGCCAGCTTGGAAGGCTGGGGCTCTACCATTGAGCTACACCCGCGTGCGGACCTTCATCCGACGTTGGCATAGGTTACCGGTGCATCGTTTGAGTTGTCGCGGGGCGTGGCGTAGTTGGTAGCGCGCCTGCTTTGGGAGCAGGAGATCGGGAGTTCGAGTCTCCCCGCCCCGACCAACCATCAGGTCAAGGAGTCAGGTTTCATCATGAACACAGCAGTCGAGACATTGTCACCAACGCGCGTCAAGCTCAGCATTGAAGTTGCCGCTGACGAGATGAAGCCCAGCATTGATGCTGCCTACAAGCGCATCGCTGCATCCATCAACGTGCCTGGTTTCCGCAAGGGCAAAGTTCCACAGGCGATCATCGACCAGCGGGTGGGACGCGAAGCCGTCATCGACGAGGCCATGAACGATGTGATCTCCAATGCTTACGCCGACGCTGTCCGCGATAACGAACTTCGCGTCTTGGGTCAGCCTGAAGTCGATATTGCCGAGTTTGTCGATGGCCAGCCACTGAGATTCACCGCTGAAGTCGAAGTGCGCCCCGAAATCACCTTGCCTGAGTACCAGGGCATTGCGGTCTCTGTTGATGATGTGGAAGCAAGCGAAACCGACATTGAAGCTCAAGTGGAGCGTTTGCGCGAGCGTTTTGGTTCCCTCAAGCCCGTTGAGCGTGCAGTGCAAGACGGCGACTTCATCGTCATTGACTTGAGTTCTGCTTACGAAGGCGAAGCGATCGAAGAAGCCACCGCTGCCGGACTTTCCTACCAAGTCGGATCTGGCGATTTGCTCGATGGTCTGGACGACGCCATCATCGGTCTTGAAGCCGGGGCCAGCGGAACTCTTACCACGCGACTACGCGCCGGTGAATGGGTCGACAAGGACGTCGAAGTCACGGTTGAAGTCAAGAGCGTGCGCGAGCGCATCCTGCCTGAACTCAATGATGAGTTTGCCCAGATGGCGAGCGAGTTCGACACCTTTGCTGAACTGCACGCGCAGATTTCGGAACAGACGGTCGAGATCAAAAAGATTGAACAAGCTCTGCAGGCGCGCAACAAGATCGGGGATGCACTCTTAGAGCTCGTGGAGATCCCCATCCCCGACGGAATCGTTAAGGCCGAAGTCGATGAGCACCTGCAAGGCGAAGGTCGCATGGAAGACGACGTGCATCGCGCCGAAGTCGATGTGGATGTGCGCAAGGCGCTTGCTCAGCAGTTCCTCCTCGACGAAATCGCTAAGGCCGAAGACCTTCAGGCCTCCGAGACCGAGCTGACCGAGTACCTGATTCGGCAGGCCTCGCGCTATGGCATGGCACCCGACCAGTTCGTTCAAGAGGTTGTCCGTGCGGGCCAGGTGGCCTCGTTCGTGGGCGAAGTCGTCCGCGGTAAGGCCATGGCTTTCGTCCTGGAGAACGCCGCGATTACGGATGCTTCTGGACGTACCGTTGATTTGAAGGCACTGGACGCTTCTGACGATGACCATGACGGTCACGACCATGGTGGTCACGACCACGAAGGGCACAACCACTAGGTCTGCGCCGTAAGCGAACACCCCCTCTGAAGATGTGAAGCAGGGGGGTTTTCGCGTTAGGGTCAATGCACTGGCAATGAGTAAAGGAGTGCACAAGGTGACATCGCTAGAGATCCCCGGGCTTGTTGAGGCACGTGGCTCACAACCTTCCGGCATGGGTTTTGATGACGGCGTTTATCAACGACTCTTGCGCGAGCGCATCATCTTCTTGGGTTCGGTTGTCGAGGATGCCAACTCCAACGCGATCGCAGCGCAAATGCTTTTGCTTGCTGCCGAAGATCCAGAAAAAGACATCTACCTGTACATCAACTCACCAGGCGGATCGGTGTCGGCCGGTTTGGCGATTTACGACACCATGCAGTTCATCCAAAATGACGTAGCCACCGTTGCGATGGGCTTGGCCGCATCCATGGGTCAGTTCTTGTTGTGCGCAGGTGCCCCAGGCAAGCGTTATGCCTTGCCGCACGCGCGCATCATGATGCACCAGCCATCGGGTGGAATTGGTGGAACGGCTTCGGACATCAAGATTCAGGCCGAGCAGATGCTGTACACCAAAAAGAAGCTTGCCGAACTCATCGCTGGTCACACTGGTCAAACCCTTCAGCAAATCGAAGAAGACTCCGACCGTGACCGCTGGTTCGCTGCCGAAGAGGCCATGGAATACGGATTCGTCGATCACGTGGTGCGTAGCGCCAAGGATGTTGCAGGCCAAGGTGGCACTAGCCCAGCCGGAGGGAAGTCCAAGTGAGCGAGCTCTTTACCCCTAACAGTCGCTATGTCCTGCCGCGTTTTATTGAGCGCACCAGCCAGGGCTATCGCGAAATGGATCCCTACACCAAGCTCTTCGAAGAGCGCATCATCTTCTTGGGTGTGCAAATCGATGATGCATCTGCAAACGACGTGATGGCACAACTGCTCACGTTGGAATCCATGGATGCTGATCGCGACATTTCGATTTACATCAACTCACCCGGTGGATCTTTCACTGCGCTGACGGCGATCTACGACACCATGCGATTCGTCAAGCCCGACATCCAAACCATCTGTATGGGTCAAGCGGCTTCGGCCGCTGCCGTGTTGCTGGCTGCCGGAACGCCAGGCAAGCGCTTTGCTCTCAAGCACTCACGGATCTTGATTCACCAGCCTTACAGCGAGGGTGGCGGTCAGGGCTCGGACATTGAGATTCAAGCGAACGAAATTTTGCGGATGCGCACTCTGCTCGAGCAGATGTTAGCTGAACACAGTGGTCGAAGCGAAGACCAAGTTCGTCAAGACATTGAGCGCGACAAGATCCTCACGGCGGCCGAAGCTAAGGAATACGGCATCATCGATGAGGTAATTTTCACGCGTTAAGCCCTGCCGGACGGGGGCTACTCCCCTTCTTCACGCGGCACGCCCAGATCAAAGGGCTGATCTGACCCGATTTCGGGGTAGTTTCGTGGTTCACGAAAAATCTTCCCCAGGAAAGGTCGACCCACGTGGCGCGCATTGGAGAGACAGCCGATCTGCTCAAGTGTTCTTTCTGCGGAAAGAGCCAAAAGCAAGTCAAGAAATTGATCGCTGGCCCAGGCGTTTACATCTGCGATGAGTGCATTGACCTGTGCAACGAGATCATTGACGAAGAGCTCACTGAAATTGTTGAGGGCGAATCCAGTGAACTGCCCAAGCCTCGTGAAATCTTTGAATTCCTTGACCAATACGTCGTAGGCCAAGACGCTGCCAAGAAGTCACTCGCGGTTGCTGTCTACAACCACTACAAGCGCATTCGCTCGCCAGAATCGGATCGACGCGGCGAAGACGGCATCGAATTGATGAAGTCCAACATCTTGCTCCTCGGCCCCACCGGTTCGGGCAAGACCTTGATGGCACAAACCTTGGCTCGCATGTTGCAGGTGCCGTTTGCCATTGCTGACGCCACAGCCTTGACCGAAGCAGGTTATGTCGGTGAAGACGTGGAAAACATTTTGCTCAAGCTGATCCAGGCAGCCGACTACGACGTGAAGAAGGCCGAAACCGGCATTATTTACATTGACGAAGTCGACAAGATCGCCCGCAAGAGTGAGAACCCATCCATTACTCGTGATGTATCCGGTGAGGGGGTGCAGCAAGCACTCTTGAAGATCATCGAGGGAACGACTGCTTCGGTGCCGCCCCAGGGTGGTCGCAAGCACCCGCACCAGGAATTCATTCAGATCGACACCACCAACGTGTTGTTCATCGTCGCCGGCGCATTTGCTGGTCTTGACACCTTGATTGAGCAGCGCGTGGGCAAGAAGAGCATCGGCTTCACCGCTGACGTTCAATCGTCAGCAGAGTCCACGGATGAAATGGACATTCTCAGTCGCGTCATGCCAGAAGACCTGCTCAAGTTCGGCTTGATCCCCGAATTTGTTGGTCGTCTGCCCATCCTGACCAGCACGGTTGCCGTGGACCAGGCCGGTTTGATCCAAATCCTGACGGAGCCAAAGAACGCTCTGGTCAAGCAATATCAAAAGCTCTTTGAGCTTGATGGTGTTGAACTCGAATTTGATGAAGGTTCGCTCATCGCGATCGCCGATCAGGCTTTGGCTCGCGGTACGGGAGCTCGTGGACTGCGCGCCATCATGGAAGAAGTGTTGTTGTCCGTGATGTACGAAGTGCCCTCACGAGATGACATTGGTCGAGTCGTAGTGACCGAAGAAGTGGTGTTGCAGCACATTGCCCCCACGATGGTTCCGCGTGACAAGCCCAAGCGTGCTCGTGCTGACAAGGAAGAAAAGTCCGCCTAAGCGGGTTGTTCTCCGAGCACGACTTCAGCACTCACGCTCTCGCCCTCGACGTAACTCACGTTCGCAATGCGTCCTACTGCGCGCAAGTCGCCTTCTACTTGGCGCACCAACTCAAGTTGGGTGGCAGGCGCGGTGATGATCGCGGATTCGACATCGGCGCGCATAGAAACTTGAGCATCCGACTTTGCTCGGCGAATAGTCGATAGCAACACGGCGGTTGTTTCGTTCAAAGCGATGTTGCCATCGGCAGCAATTGCGGTCACTGACGGTGCATCAGGCCAAGGGCTGCGGTGAATCGAACCCGTCTGCCACCAGGACCACGCCTCTTCGGTGACAAACGGAAGTGTGGGGGCGAATAGCCGCAGGAGAACAGACAGCGTTGCGGCGAGCGTGGCATGAGCTGAAGCAGCGCCTTCTGGTCCCTGACCGCCGTAAGCACGGTCCTTAACCATCTCAACATAGTCATCGCAAAAGGCCCAGAAGAACGTTTCAGTGACTTCGAGTGCTCGGCTGTAGTCGTAGTTGTCAAAGGCGGTGGTTGCGCGTTCAACGACGGTTGCTAATTGAGCCAAGAGGGCACGATCCAAGGGGTGCGTGATCGCTGATGGGTTTTCGGTCGCGCCCAAGCTAATCGCGAACTTCGAAGCGTTCAAGATTTTGATAGCCAGTCGCCGACCGACCTTCATCTGTTGGACATCGAAGGCGGTATCAGTTCCTGGTCGTCCGCTGGCGGCCCAATAGCGCACAGCATCAGAACCGTGTTCCTCAAGCAATCCCATGGGGGTGACCACGTTGCCCTTGGACTTGCTCATCTTTTTGCGGTCGGGGTCCAGGATCCAGCCGGAAATTGATGTGTCGGTCCACGGCACTCCATCAAACTCAGCATTGGCGCGCACAACCGTAGAGAACAGCCAGGTACGGATGATGTCGTGGCCTTGCGGACGCAAGTTCATGGGATAGACGCGTTCAAACAGGTCGTTGTCGCGTTCCCATCCGCCGGCGATCTGCGG
>JAPLBW010000121.1 GCA_026392555.1 Actinomycetota bacterium | reverse complement strand
CGAGGCATGGTTCCGCAAGGCGCCCAAACACCGCGTTGATGAGATCCAATCGATGGCGACGTTCTTTCACCCTCTTGATGGGGTGGCGGGTTGGAATGCGCTGTATGGGCGCGCTGGATTTGTTCAGTATCAATTCGTTGTGCCAGAAAGCTCCAGCGATGTGGTGCGCGTAGCGATTGAAAAGCTCTCGGCGATCGGGGCTGCTTCCTTCCTTGCCGTGCTCAAGCGCTTTGGTGCCGGGAACCCTGCCCCCATGTCGTTCCCGATGCCTGGCTGGACGTTGGCCCTGGACATCCCCACGGGGGTTGATGGGCTCGCCGCCGTCCTTGATGAGCTCGACCAGCTCGTGGCCAACGCGGGTGGGCGGGTGTATCTGGCAAAAGATGCCCGAATGCAGCCTCACTTACTTCCCACGATGTACCCGCGCATTGGAGAATGGAACGCCACCCGCGATGCCATGGATCCCCAGCATCGTTTCACCTCCGACCAAGCCAGGAGATTGCACCGATGATGGACGCCCTCGGACACCCACAGTCGGTCTTCCTTGCCGGTGGGACCAGCGAAATTGGTTTAGCCATCGTGCGCGAACTCATGAGCACGCGCATTGAGCGGCTCGTGCTAGCGGGGCGCAACCACACCGAGATGACCCTCACGGCCGCATCCTTTGCACACAACAATCGCAAGCTAGACGTCCTAGACCTTGATATTTCCCACACTGAATTGCATGAAATCTGCTTAGACCAAGCCTTCGGTGGCGGCGACATTGATGTCGCCATCATGGCGATTGGCGTTTTGGGCAATCAAGCTGAAGACGAGCTCGACGTGAAGAAGGCAATGAAAGTCATTCGCGTTAACTCCTCGGATTCCATTGAATTGACGATGCGCATCTTTGAGCGCATGGCCAAGCAAGGGCACGGCACGCTCGTGGTGCTCAGTTCCATCGCTGCCGTGCGACCACGTCGCGCGAACTTCATCTACGGAGCGGGCAAGGCCGGTCTCGATGCCTTCACCCAAGGGTTGATTGAGCTGGGCAACGAAGTCGGCGTCAAGGTCATCTTGGTGCGACCAGGATTTGTGCGAACGAAGATGACGGCGGGGATGGAAGATGCTCCGTTTAGCGTTTACCCACACGAGGTTGCCGCCGACACCGTCGATGCGATCCGCAAAAACAAGTCCATCATCTACAGCCCGGCCCAAGTCGGCGCGGTTGCCGTCGCGTTGCGAAACCTGCCACGCCCCTTGCTGCGAAAGTTGCCTCGCTAACCCATGCGTAGGTGCTCATGAACGCATCGCCATCCCCGGACCTGACCGGATCAAGCAAGTTATTTAGTAGTGCTGCTCAGTCGTTTGGCGCGCGCGCATTTACCTTGCCTGTGATTGCCATCGCTGGTTTGCTCCTTACGCGATTAGTAGTCAGCAACGTCGGTGAAGCCGGCTACGCCACGTACGCACTCATTGTCGGGCTGGTTGCTTTAGTTCCGTTCTTGGATTTAGGTATCGGTGCCGCGGTTACGGATGCGGTGTCTCGACGAGACAGTTCGCCAGCAGGCGATGTGGCCTCTGTTATCCACCGCAGTGTGCGCATCCTTGGCTTGTTGGCATTAGGGGTCATCGCCGTTTCGTGGATCTTTGCCGGGCTTGGTCTGTGGGCACCTATTTTGGGCGTTCCCGATTCATCCGATGTTGAAATCGCCAGTGCCATTGGCTTCACGCTCTTTGGCATCAGCATTCCGTTATCCCTGGGTGCTCGAATCCTGCAAGGAGCCGAACGCAACTACATCGCCGTCGGCCTGCAAACCCTCATGGCGCTGACTGGGCTGTTTGTTGTCGCGATTGCAGCATGGCTCAACGCACCCCTGTGGGTTTATGTCTCTGGTCCATTCTTAGGCGCGGTTGTTGTTGCCATCAGCACCACACTGATTGCCTCTCGAGTCACCGGCATTTCACTGTTTTCCGCCAGCAACGTCGCCCCTAGCCCCAGCGTTGCCCGATTGCTGCCTATCGCTGGTCCGATGGTCATCATTTCGCTGGCCGAACCCGCGGCGTGGCAAGCCGACCGACTCATCCTCAGTCATTTTTCAACCGTCAACGCAGTGGCGACGTACTCACTTGTTTTCGCCCTCTTTGCTCCGCTGAGTAGCTTGGTCGCGGCCTCGGGAAACAGCTTGTGGCCCTTGTTTGCCAAGCGTCGGGTTGCCGACACCTTGCGTGTGCGCGATCTGCTCACCACCACGGCGGGTTTTGCCGGGCTTGGTGTGCTACTTGCTGGAGCGCTTGTCGCCATCGGCCCGTTCCTGACCCGATTCATGTCGAAAGGAACGATCAACGTTCCCACTTCATTGTTCCTGGCCTTTGGGATTGTGATCATCATTGTGTCTGCTTGGGCGCCGAGCGCGATGACCTTGACCTACCCCAAAGGTTTGCGCTTCATGGCCGGCCTGACCATGGCGCAAGTGGTCACGAACATCCCGCTGTCGATCGTGCTGGCCAGCAAGTACGGGGCTCTCGGACCGGTCGCGGCTTCAGTAATCGTTATCGCAATAGCGCTTCTTGTCGGGCTGGCTTACGCAACTAGCCAAATATCCCGCGGACAAAAAGTGTCACTGGCATAAGAGATTCGTACGCCTCCCAGTAAGCCGGGGGTACAGCTAAGAACAGGCTCCCCACAATGAATAGCGACGATTTGTTAGTCGACCATTCCAATGTAGTGGACAATCTGCTCACAAATCCGGTTACTCGCTGCCGCTTAGAAATGCGGGAGCCAAAGTTGCTCATGACCCTGTCAAGGAATGGGGCAAGGATGCCAACGGGAACTAAACAGATCGTAGAAAACGAAACGCCTATGCAGAGGAATATCCAGCGTCCGTAATCTAATCCGATGACGTACAGCGGAAGCGTTCCGGCAAAGACTAAACCGATGATGCAGGCCGTCTGCTGGGGTGACAGTTTCGCCTGACCTTGGGCCGCCTTCCGACTTGCCACGGCAACCGCTGTGAAAAACACCCACGTAAGGGTGAGGGCCCACCCAGCAATGGCAGGAATTCCGTAGTACGTCGTCTTCAGCGCTCCCCTGGTTATTTCAAACCCTCGGTAGGAACTCCATCCGATGCTTTCAATCGCAGCCTGAGGTCCTCCCCCCGAAATCTCAGGCGGAGCGAATCCTCGTGGGAGAAAGGAAACACTTTTCCAGGAATCCCAAATAGCTACCGCGGTCTGGGAATTCCCCTTGGCTGCGAAAACTATCAACCCCACGAGAAGCGCTGGCGAAAGAAACTTTAAGGACTGAACGAGCCTGAAACTCCCTGAATTCCCACTCGTCGGGTCCAGGAGCATTGAGCAAACAATGAGCGCTGGCAGCCCAATGAAAACAAAAGCCTCATGACAAAGAATAGCAAAACACGCTACCGCGTTAACTAAACCAAACCTCAGGCTCCTGTTCTCTAGCCGCAAACTGGTCAATGCAAGAATGAATAACAGAACAAGGAGGACATCTTTCCTAAACCACTCGTTGGAAAAGACTGGAAAGCCAAGTGCGAATGACATGGGAACTAGGGCATGCGGAATTCGGCCCTTTTTCGCCGCGATAACGGCTAGGGCGCAAAGAAGAACGTAAGCGCCCAAGGTCACTACCAAAACAACGACATAGGGATCCAAGCCAAACCGCTGATTGGCCACCAATAGTAGTTGACCCAATAGCCCGCGGCGGACAAAGCCACCTTGGTAATTGATCAACCAATCACTGAACTGCCAACTTGACTTGGAATATCCAACGTGAATTTGACTCCATAAAGTCAGCCCCATGGCTCCCCACAGCATGGCAACTGTTGACCCGATAACGAGTTTCCCAACAGGCCACCTGACAGCACCGGACTGAGATTCAATGAGCGACACAGTTTCCTCGAATTCCGGCAACCTTTACGACAGTTACGACCTCTGCCTACAATTCCTTAACAATAGCGGAAGCGGAACTCCCACATTTTGGTTTCCTCAAGTCAGGAAGGCGTGACGGTGACCTCAGGCCAAGTTGACACAGACGAAGCAGTGGGAACTAAACCCTACGTGAGCATCCCGCCACCTCCACCTTCACGGTTTCGCAAACTACTATCTGCATGCAATTTCCATCGCGCCTTCATCGCGGTTCTTCTGGGTGGAATTGCTCTGAGATTACTTTGCGTGGTTGCCTACCGTGGCGCCCTCATGTTTTATGGCGACTCGTACTTCTACATTGCATCCGCACAGCGTGGGGCACCGCTTCCGGAAAGACCTTTCCTTTACCCAGCGTTCATTCGCGCGCTTTCCCACTTCGGAGACGTCTCCCTCATCGCCATTTCCCAGCATGTCATCGGAGTGCTACTCGCGATAATGGTTTATAGGTTCATGATCAACCGCAACGCCAGACGTTGGCTCGCGGTCCTGGTCGCAAGTCCTCTACTACTTGATGCATACGTACTACAACTTGAGCATCAAGTACTCACCGAAACGTTGTTTGCTGCCCTGATCCTTATTTCATCGCTGCTCCTACTGCGCACAAATCCTTCGAAAGTGGCCATTGCTACGAGTGGATTCTTGTTGTCCGCCGCGGTCCTGACCCGAAGCGTGGCAATCGCGGCTGTCATAATTTGCATCCTCTACCTACTTGTGAGGAAGTTTAGGCCCATCACTATTGGGATCTTTGTCACTGCATTCATCCTTCCAGCATTCGTTTACGCAGCTGGTTTTTCAAACGCTTACGGATCATTCGGTGCCAAAGATGCCGTCGGACGATGGCTCTACGGACGAGTGATTGTTTTCGCGGACTGTTCCAAGCTCGCACTAACTACTAACGAACGCAAACTTTGTGATCTGCGCCCACCCGAGCAGAGGCCAAACGCGAATACCTATCTGTGGAGCCCGCAAGGCACGATCAGGAAACTGAATATTGATGCTTACCAAGCAGATCTACTTGCGAAGTCTTTCGCGATAAAGACCATCAAGGCCCAACCCTTGACCTATCTGCGCTACGCCGGAAATGACACACTGCACTACTTTGCGCCCGGCCACCCGATCTATCGAACGAGTTCGGCGCTTGATCCTTGGCGGTTTCCACTCATTTCGGCGGACCCACAAGCAGGCCTAGCAGTTGCACATAACAATTTGAGCGGCGATCCTGTCAAACCGCAGATCGATCGAAAAAGTGCCGAGGTATTGCGCGCCTACCAAAATGTCGCCTTCACGCCTGGGCCCCTTCTATTTCTCTGTGTGGCCTTGGCAATTGGAGCTAGCGTCAAAGCCAGCCGTCGCACTAGATGGGATGGATCATTTCTGGCCCTAAGCGCACTATCCATGCTTGCATTTTCCTCAGCCACTGTTATGTTCGACTACCGTTACCTCGTACCGTGTATTGGGTTAATTGCTCTTGCCGGTGGTCTGGCGCTGCTTGAACTTTTCCCGAGAATCTCCCGCGAAAACCTAACCAATGAAGCACCCGTCGACGAGACAAAAGCGAGCGTAAGCGGACTCTTAAGGCACAGAGCGGTAACGCTAGGAATCGTGACTTCTATTGTCACTGTCACTGCCCTGGTCGTCTGGGCACCTCTCAAGGTCAACATTCTCTACGCCCGCTACGCGGGAGATCCGAAAGCCGAACTTGGATGGCTTGGGCCTGCAATCAGTTCACCACAGAGCATTGACTTAGGTGACGAACTGGGATCACGCGTTGACTACGTCGGTGGTTCTATGATTGAAAGCAGAGCCGATGCGTACCCTGTTCCCACGTCATTCGTCACCGCCATCGAAAGAGGACCCGGGTTCACGAAGCTAGGTGGGCCTAATCAAGCTCCTCAAGACTTAAGAAACCGAACAAGGATTCAAAAGTTTAAAAATGGAACAGTGGCTCTCTTGCCGAACAATAAGATCTCAATTTCACTGAACAGATGATTTCAACAGACTAGGAAAACATGTCATCAATATTAGCGCGGGAAACGGAGGAAACGCCACGGCCAAAGCGGGATGACATCCAAGGATTGCGGGCAATCGCTGTCATAAGCGTAGTGGCCTTTCATGCTGGGCTGATTAACCGTGGCGGCTTCACCGGCGTAGATGTCTTCTTTGTTATTTCAGGCTTCGTAATTTGTGGCACTCTGGTGCGGGAAGTCACCAATACCGGCCGAATCAATCTCCCCAGTTTTTATGCCCGGCGCATAAGGCGGCTTTTACCGGCTTTGAGCCTCACGGTTATCGTCGCACTGCTCATTGACATCTACCTCTTAAACCCTTACCAACAACAAGCAACCGTTGCTAAAACCGGAATCGCGGCCATGCTAGGCCTGGCCAACATTGCGATCTATCGCCAAACCGGTTCATACTTCGGAGTTGACGCCCTTTCAAATCCCCTGCTCCATACTTGGTCCCTCTCCGTTGAAGAGCAGTTCTACTTCATCTTCCCCGCTTTACTTTCCCTCGCGTGGCTTGGCTACCGACATCAGAGGACTCAAGAAAAGGCTTATTTTGCAAGAAAAATCTCATTCTTGGTTATCGGACTTCTAGCACTATCGTCTTTCGCTCTGTGCGTGGCCATGGTTGATGCAAATATTCCTATTCTTGGGATAAGGGCTGTGGAGGCATTCGCTTTTTACAGTCCTTTCACTCGCGCATGGGAGTTCGCCTTGGGCTGCCTAGCCTTTTTGGCTCTGGAAACAAAGCTCAAAACGAGGATCCAGTCTCGCATAGCATTTACTTTATCCATACTCGGGATAGTCTTTATTGTCACTAGCAATTTCTATCTCCGGCCGGAAATAAACTTTCCCTTCTTCTCGCCGGATCTTTTCGTAGCCCCATTTCAGGAATGTTGTCGAGTCGCGGACTTCAGCGAATCGGTGACGTTTCTTACTCTTGGTATCTGTGGCATTGGCCAGTCCTCGTCCTCGCGACGGCACTTTGGCCGCTTAACTCATGGGCTCTCATCCTTGCCGGAGCCAGTTCATACCTCCCCGCTTGGCTCTCTTACAAATATCTAGAAAATCCACTTCGGTTCGGCCTGTCCTTTAAGTCCAAGAAGGGAACAATCCGGCTTGCCGCGATAGCTATCGCTCTCCCGATTGCCCTTGCATCCTATTCCTTAAACATGCCTCTCCCGAACGGTTTGGGCAACGTACCCAAGCCTCCGCAAGCATCCTGGGACTTGGATGCATGTGTCGCTGCCACAACCTACGAACGGGCACTGGTCACCTGCCCGTTCCTGCTACCCGCTTCAAAAGCGGCTGGAAAAGCCTTACTTATCGGAGACTCACATGCAGCCGCCTTAACTCGTGGATTCGTCGCAGCCGCACACGCAAACCAATTGGATGCCTTTTCCTCGACCCTACCTGGTTGCCCCATTGTTCCCGAAGGAGCAAAGCCCCGTGAATGTGACGCCTACTACGCACATATCAAGTCATGGATCGGGCTCAACAAACCAGAGATAGTCGTAATTCAAAACCGATCAGCGCACTACACCAACAGCCCTGTACTCGTCTATGACGAGCTTCGTCAACTGGTGCGGCAGCCCTGCTTGCAGGCGTCCCCTGGCTGCGCTAGGGGCGTGGAAGCAGTCGACATCTGGTCCGAAAGTCTTGCCAGTCAAGTCGGAAAAATAAGAAAATCGGGCGCCAAGGTCCTAGTCGTTCTTGATACTCCTGAACAGCGTGTGCACGGTCCTGAGGCGACTTCACGGCTTCTCGGTGTACGAGTTGATGGTACCTCACGTGCGGAAGTTAACGCCAGAAGGGACGCAGTTACCCGTGCGGAAAAATCAGTCATTGGAAGGTCTAGCGGATCCGCAGTCATTGACCCCATAGAATTCTTTTGCAGTAAAGATTTGTGCCCTGTAAAAAACACTACTGGTTTTCTCTACGTTGATGATGATCACATCAGCACAATTGGCGCTTCACTCTTGGAAGCACCTATAGCCGCGGAAATGCAGAGGCTACTCAAGCAGTAGAAATCAAGGCAAGTCGGTTAATAATCGGGGCAGGGATTGGCAGGTCTGGGCAGTGGCCCCTGGCTGGATGCTTCCAAACGACCACCTGCAGGCATTAATCTAAAATCTTCGATGAGTTTGTCACCTCGCGGGAACTTCGGGTTTACATACACACCCCAGCTGTAGTCCCAGCCGTCGATCCACAGCCCAGCCGTCTTATACGATGCCCCATCAATGAAGCACTGGAGAGGGTCTGTCATCAACTCCCAGCCCTTAAGGCATGGAAATCCAGTACCGGGGCCCGTGATCTCTTGATTGCTCTTGCACCAGTGGACAAAAATTACATCAGGATTGAGCTTTCGAAGTTCCTGCTCGGACAAGTAGCCATCATGGGCAATTATTTTGTCGTTCAATCCCCATAAGTCAGTAACTTTCCAACCCGACTTCCAACCAACAAATCCCGCTTCCGAGCTAGCAACAGTCTTGTTTCCGGAACCCTTGAATCGTTCCAAGACCTGAGAAACCGACGCAGGCATGTTTTGCTCAACGGTTAGCGGTTGCGCCACGGTTTGGATTGTCGTAACTCCGTAAGTTAACACGGACACAGAACATCCTAAAAAGCTAGACATCAAAAGCACGACCACCACTGATCGGGCCCAAATCCGAGAGGACAAGATCTCTGACGCCCTCAATTCCCCAGCAACTGAAGCGCAACAAATAGCAAGTATGCCAATGATCGGGTACTGAAAACGGCCCCAGAAATTCATTTCGTCCGACAGGAGCGCCCACAGGCAGCACCAGAATGCAAAAACAGCCAGCACTGCGACCGATCGGCGCCTTGACTCCCTAACACTCGCGCCGATAACCGCAACGGCGAGGAACGGTATGGCAGTTCGCTTCAAGTTACTGAGAGAACTTCGGAACCCGTCCTCGTAGAGACTCCCGCCACCCTTCTTATAAAACGGGTTGGGCAATGGGTACCCGAAGTAAGACCAACGCCAGGCCACCCAAGCGACTCCAATCGGGATCAGAACCAGGGCAGGTATCCACAAAACTTGCCAAGAGCGATGGACCACGGCCGCGCACAGTAATAACGCCCCCGATATAAGAAATCCTTCAGGTCGATCCAGACCGCATAGGCTCGCGAAAAGAGCAACAAGCAATAGCGACTTACGTGTGAAACCAGAGCGATAAGCCCATTCAATGGAAAAAGCTACTAGTGCACAGAGAGCGCAAAAAACACCGTTCCAAATCCTGCGATCGATTGCAGCCAAGCCGGTCCTAGTAGAACCACAACAATCGGAATTAAGGAAAATGTCAAGGGCAAATTTGACCACTTGATCCAGGAATACATGATTAGAAAGATCAACAATCCAAAACCAAGGGCATTCAAAATCGCAGCGGCTAGGACCGTCGAAAGTCCGAATTTGATTAGCACCGCGATCAAGGCCATAAACAGCATGTCAGTGGCACCGTCGACCCTGGGACCACCAGGGTTATAGACAACTCCTAACCCATTGGCAAGATTCTCGGAATAGCGAAAAAGAATCGCGGCGTCTTCAAAGGGAACCTGCCCTCGAAGAAACACGATTAATGCGACCAAAGACGTAAGGGCACCAGCCAAGGCTGGAAGCGCGCTCGAAATGGGGTTAGCTTGATCTAGTTGGTCGAGCATTGCGGATTTACCACCCTCTCCACCACGATTGTCGCTCACGACGACGAACCCGTTCGAACAAACACCCCATTGACCTGCAACATGCGACGGGTCGTCGGGTCGATGAATTCGGGTTGAATCCACCACGGCTCAAAACCCATGGCGGTCAGACGCTCAAACATTTGCGCATACAACGGCTGGCCGCTGTAAAGCTCAACAAACGACAGCTCAATGGCAATCGCATCAACACAGGGCTCGAAAGCACCCAAGCCATCAAGGACTTCGCCTTCATACCCCTGCGTATCAATCTTGAGCAAGGACTTGCGCGTCTCGCTAGCAAATTCACGGTCCAGGGTCGAAACCTTGACTGTCTCAGTTCCCACAATGGCTGATTCGGGAGCAGCATCTAGATGTGCTTGTTCCATCGGCAAGAGGGACGAGCTGTAACTGTTGGCCGCAATATTGATCTCCAGCTCCCCAGCAGTTCCGCCTAGGGCCAACTTGCGCACCTGCCAACGTGCATCGTCACCGCTGTTTATCTCAAGCGCTGCGTACGCTACCTGCATTGGTTCAAAACTGACCATGTCTCCGCGGTGTTCCACCGCGCGTAGAGACTGGCCAAACTGACCGGTGTTGGCGCCCACATCGACGACCAGCTCAATACCACGTTGGTCAATCAATGTCTTGAGCGTCAATTCATAGTCACGCTGAGGGAAGCGGCGAAGTTCTAGTCCTAGCCGTCGCAGGATGGATCGGTATCCGGCCATGGTTAAGCATCCACCGTTGACTCAATGCGCGCAGCAGGTTCAGCTGATGATCGCCATACATACACCAGCACGCTCATCAGCCCAGCGGCTAGCAATGCAGCCAGGAATAGCTGGCCGAATTTGCCATCAGCAAACGGTTGGACAAAATCAAATTTCCACACATCAAAGCCAGCGCCGACAGGAAGTCGATAGAACATCGCTCCCCAGGCAAACCACCACAGTGCCGCACTAGCTAGTGCCGTGAAGGTGATCAATCGCCACCTCGCCTGCGCCGTCCACGTCACAAAACACAGCGCCAACAACGGCACCAGAGCAAACAATGGCTCGATAGTCACGCGGTAGCCGAAATAACCCAAGCCACCAGCAAAGTTGTTTCCCGCTAACTGGAAGAAGAAGTACCCCATACCGCCGATGGCACTTCCGCGCACCCATGAGGGCGCAACCTTCCACGCTCTCACGATGCCAGGAAGCAGCAAGAGTAAGTAGGGGGACAGAACAAACCATCCTCGAAACGGACTAATCAATGCACCACGAAGTTCGGAAATCCACTTGGTTCCAGATCCGGCTCCAGCACCTGACCCTGGTGCAGTGATCACCGCATCCGGACGATATTCGTACGAGCCGACGAGCAAGGTCCACTGCCCGGCATTGATGCGGTTGTAAATGAGCAAACCCGCGATCCCGACGCTGC
>JAPLBW010000199.1 GCA_026392555.1 Actinomycetota bacterium | reverse complement strand
GATGAGTCATATTCCCGTTGTTGGTTTGGCCAAACGGCTGGAAGAGGTGTGGCCAGCCGGGGTTGCGCACCCGGTGATCTTGTCCCGCGGTAGCGAAGCGCTGTTTTTGCTTCAGCGAGTGCGCGATGAGGCGCATCGCTTTGCGATTTCGTTTCACCGTCAGAAACGATCGAAGGCTATGACGGCAAGCGAACTTGATCAGGTGTCTGGCTTGGGTCAAGTCAAGAGGACCGCGCTGCTCAAGAAGTTTCGTTCCGTTCGAGCCATTAAGGCCGCAACAGTCGACGAGCTTCAAGCGGTGGCGGGAATCGGTCCTGCACTCGCTATGCAGGTCCACCAGGCGTTACAGGGGAGTGCGGGCGACTCACCGCCCGGTGAATCAGCCCCCGCCGGTATAAATACCGCTACTGGCGAGATTATTGAGACATGACCGACTCTCGACAGACCCCGGAGATTGTTGTCGTCACCGGCATGTCTGGTGCGGGCCGAAGCACGGCAGCTGATGCGTTGGAAGACCACGGTTGGTACGTGGTGGAAAACATTCCACCACCACTCTTGCCAGCCTTGCTCGATTTGATAGGGCCGCGGCCCGAACTTGGTCGGCTGGCCTTAGCCGTGGACACCCGCGATCGCACGTTCTTCAACGAACTCACTTCTGCCCTTGAGGCGATGCGCGAGCGAGGCTTTGATCCGCACGTGTTGTTCCTGGAAGCCGCCGATGAGGTCTTGGTGCGACGCTTTGAGTCATCGCGTCGGCCACATCCCTTGCAGGGGGATGGACGAGTACTCGATGGCATTACGCGTGAGCGTGAACTCGTGCGGGAAATGCGTGGCAACGCGGACCTAGTGATTGACACGTCTTTTCTCAATGTCCACGAACTGTCAGCCAAGGTGGCGGCCGCCTTTGCAGAGCCTGGTTCACAAAAATTGCGGGCTACAGTGATGTCGTTTGGTTATAAGTACGGGATTCCTGTTGATGCTGACTTGGTCGTGGATGTGCGTTTCTTACCCAACCCGCATTGGGTTCCTGAACTGAGACCATTGACCGGACTTGATTCAGAGGTCAGTGACTATGTGGTGGAGCAACCCCGAGCTCGCGAATTCCTCGATCGCTATAGCGAATTACTCAAGTTCGTCGCCGATGGATATATCCACGAAGGTAAGCGCTATGTGACGATCGCCGTTGGTTGCACTGGTGGCAAGCACCGGTCCGTGGCCATGACAGAGCATTTGGCCGCACGGTTAGTCAAAGAAGGAGTCGAGACACTCGTCCTGCATCGTGATTTGGGGCGCGAATGAGCGGGGATTCACCTCGCATCGTGGCGCTCGGTGGTGGGCATGGCCTCTCCTTGAGTCTTCGAGCCTTGACTCAGGTTTCCGAGAACATCACAGCGGTGGTCACGGTTGCCGATGATGGTGGAAGTAGTGGCGTCTTGCGCCGCGACTTGGGTGTATTGCCCCCAGGTGATCTGCGGATGGCGCTAGCGGCTTTAGCTAACCAAACCACAGCCGCTCAACTCTGGTCGTCCGTGGCGCAACATCGATTTGATCGAGGGGCTCTAGCCGGTCACCCCGTAGGCAATCTCATGCTCGTTGCCCTCATGGAGGAGCTGCAGGATCCCATCGCCGCACTCGATCGCATGGCTGACTTACTTCAGGTTCGTGGGCGAGTGTTGCCGATGTGTTGTGAACCCGTTGATCTCGTGGCTCGACTGACCACGCAGGAACGTCAGTACATTTCTTCGTCCGCATCAACGGGGTTTGAAGTGCGTGGCCAGGTGGCTGTTGCTTCCACACCTGGACGCGTCGTCTCGGTTGCGATTGAGCCCGCGGAGCCAAAACCGTGTGAGCAGGCGTTAACCGCTATTGCCGAGGCTGATTACATCGTTATGGGTCCTGGCTCGTGGTTCAGCAGTGTTTTGCCGCACTTGCTCGTTCCGCAGGTTCGCGATGCATTGGTGCAGTCGTCAGCTCAGCGCATTGTTACTTTGAATTTGACCGAGCAGGCTGGCGAAACAACTGGCTTTTCTCCTGAAGATC
>JAPLBW010000117.1 GCA_026392555.1 Actinomycetota bacterium | reverse complement strand
TTGTTGCAGCGATAGTGAAGTCTGCCTTGCCGTTGTAGACCGCGTCATAAGCAGCGGTGTCGAGGATGGCCTTCTTGAACTCACCCTTGCCGCCGTCGCCCTTGATGACGGTGCTGACTTCGGAATCTTCGCTAGGGCTGCCGAATCCGGCGTAGGTCTTGCCGTCCAAGTCCTTAGGAGACTTGATGCTGGCATCGTCGGCGCGATAGGCCAGCACGTACTGCGTCTTGGCAATGTTGGCGAATACCTGGAGGACGTCAAGCCCAGCAGTACGGGCAAATGCGGTTCCGTTGGAGTAGGAGAAGGCAAAGTCGCTGAGGCCCTTGCCTACGAGTGTCTCTGGCGGAGTAGTTCCGTAGGGCAGGACCTTGACGGTCAGGTTTTCATCAGCGAAGTAGCCCTTTGCCTGGGCCACGTACACGCCAAGGTGGTTGGTATTGGGGGTGTAGTCCAACGCGATGGACACCTTGGCAGGCGCGGAGGTTGTTTCAGCTGGGGCTGCCTGCTCCGCGGAACTCGAGCAGGCGGCCAAAAGTGATGCCACAGCGATGGCGCTGATCGTGGTGAGAGCTAAACGATTGCGAACGATCTTCTTCATGAGGAAAGCGTTTCCTTGTCTTGGGCTTTGGGTGTCAATGTGATGGTTACATCGCAGATCAACCTCGAGATTCCCGAGGTTGTATCGATTTCGGTGCGGTCTAGATGGATTCTGAGTGCGCTTGTGTCAGTGACAGCAACACGTGGAAGACGATGCGCGCATCAAGTCAATGTGACGACGCTTAATCAAAATCACGATGCGCTCCTCTCGCTTCCAATTCATTGACCGGTTGTGAACAAGATAATGCATTGATGTATCGTCCACGACATGACCCCCATTCGTATCGGTCTTGGATATTTCACGCCGTGGACAAACGATGTTGGGTATCAAATCGCTATTGCAAATGATTTGTATTTGCAACAAGGTCTAGATGTTCGTCAAGTATTGGTTGACCCGTTAGCGGGTGACACCTTGGAACATCTGGTTCGCGGTGAGGTCGACATCGCCGTTTGTCCCACCAACCGCCTGCTGAAGCGAGTCGAAGCCGGCCAGGCCCTGCGCGGGATTGCCACGATTAATCACCGGGCGATGGAAACCATCTTGACGACGACGTCCACCGGGATCCGCCGCCCCCTTGATCTGCAGGGCCGGCGGGTGGCTTTCAATCCGACACCACGCGGGATTGCCTTGGTCCGCCACTTGGTTAGTTCCGATGGGGGAGACCCGGACTCAATAACCATCGTTGATTCCGGCAGCCGCGAGATTAATGCTGACGACATTGTTGCCAACTTCGCTGATGCCTTCTTCGGCGCCTATTGGGCTTGGGATGCGCTCTTTGGCACCACCCCGCCCGAGCAGCGAGTGGCACTTCCCGTTGATGAAATTGGCATGTTGGCCTACCCCAGTTACGTGTTAGCCGTCCGCGCCGATTCGCTGTCTACCGATCGCGAATCGCTAGCAAAGTTCTTGCATGCTTCCGAAGAGGGATTTCGGTTGGCAGCAAGTGATCATGCTTTGGCTGTTGATGTTGCCATGCGGTGCATTCCCTACGTAAAGCCCGAATTGATTGAGCATTCGTTGAGCATTCTTCCCGCCACCTGGTTTGACGAGCGCGATGAGTGGGGAATCCATCCGTGGACCAACCACCGAGCGTATGCGCAGTGGCTGGCGCAGCACGGCGTTATTCAGGATGCTTCAGTGGTAGAAACGACGCTGATCGATGACCTTTTTGATGCGGTGAGTGAGTCGGCATGACGGCGTTAGCCCGGGGGCTCCGGCACATTGCTGCCCCCGTTGCATTAATCGTTGCCTTTTTCGGAGTCTGGGAGCTGTATTCGCGAAACAGTTCCATTGGTGACACTGTCTTGCCACCTGTGAGCCGAGTAATTCAGGCTGGGTGGGCAGATCGACAATCCCTGTGGGCAAACACTGTCCCCACCCTGCGCGAGGTTCTGATTGGTTTC
>JAPLBW010000099.1 GCA_026392555.1 Actinomycetota bacterium | reverse complement strand
GTCAAACGCAAGGTCTTGCCATCACGATCAACGGTGAAAGGAACATTGGACTTATCGCTGGTGCGAATTTGTGTGCGCACCTGTTCCCAGTTTGAGGTGGCCACGCCGTTGAACGAAACGATGCGGTCGCCCACTTTTAGACCCGATTCAGCGGCGGGAGAAGGCGAATTGGGGCACTTGGTCAAAGATTTGTCGGCCCGAAGAGAGGCTTCAGTAGGAATACACGGCGCGACGTAGCCCACAACATTGCTCGGCGTCGGTAAACCAAGAGCCATAAAGGCGATGGTGAACAAAATCGCCGAAATAATCAGGTTCATCGTCGGGCCGCCGAGCATCACCACTAATTTTTGGCGAACCGGCAACTTATAAAAGACGCGGTCAGCATCATCGGGGCCGATTTCATCTGCTGCGGTTTGTCGAGCATCATCGACCAACGCACCCATGCGGCTCGTTGTCGTGGTTCGTAAAACCTCAGGGCGATCGGGATTGACCGGCGGCAGCATTCCAATCATGCGGATGTAGCCACCCAGGGGAATGACCTTAATTCCGTACTCGGTTTCGCCGCGCTGACGAGAAAAAAGCTTGGGGCCGAAGCCGACCATGTATTCGGTGACTTTGACGCCAAATTTCTTTGCTGTCACCAGGTGACCGACTTCATGCAGCGCAATGGACAGCGAAATTCCCACCAGCATGATGAACCAGCCCAGGACATTGAGCGAGAGATTCATTACGCCACCCCCACAATCGTTCGAGCCGTGTCACGTGCCCAAGTTTCGGCTTGCAGGACATCGTCCAAAGTCAACGAGCCAGAGGCTTGAGCTGGTGCATCGCCCACGACCTTGGCAACGGTGTCGACAATTCCTAAAAATGGCAACCGGCCGGTCAGGAATGCATCAACGCACACTTCGTTGGCCGCGTTGAACACGGCGGGTGCAATGCCACCACGCGTTCGGGCCTCACGGGCGAGCGCCACAGCAGGAAAGGCGCTGTCGTCGAGCGGGCGGAAGTCCCACGAGACGGGCTTGGTCCAATCATTAGCCGGCGACGCACCGGCGACGCGGTTGGGCCAGGCAATTCCCATCGCGATCGGCAAGCGCATGTCGGGGGGTGACACCTGAGCGATCGTTGATCCATCAACGAACTCGACCATGGAGTGCACGATGGATTGCGGATGCACCACCACATCGATACGCGACATGTCAATGTCAAAAAGTAAGTGCGCCTCAATGACTTCCAGGCCCTTATTCATCAAGGTCGCCGAATTAATAGTCACTACTGGTCCCATGGACCAGGTGGGGTGCCTTAAGGCTTGCTCTGGCGTGACGCTTCCTAGTTCCGCGCGCGACTTGCCAAGGAACGGTCCCCCACTGGCGGTCAACAGCAAACGCTTGACTTCGCTTGCGCGTCCAGCCCGCAGACATTGAGCCAATGCAGAGTGCTCAGAGTCAACCGGTACGAGTTGATCGGGAGCGGCAATGGCTTTAACCAACGGCCCACCCACGATCAGGGATTCCTTGTTGGCCAGTGCGACGACACTGCCGGCCGTAAGAGCTGCCAAGGTGGGGCGCAAGCCAATCGAACCGGTGATGGCATTGAGCACTACATCACAGGACAAGGATGCGACCTCAACGACGGCTTCGGGTCCGCAGATCACCTGTGGCTTGGGCGCCTTTGGCGCAAGCGCCGTGAAGGCATCAAGGAACTGCTGCGGGCTCGATGCGTTAGCCAAGGCGATGACAGGCGCACCGGTGGCAACCGCCTGTGCGGCCAATAGATGCAGGTCAGATCCGCCAGCAGCTAGGCCGACAACGGAGAAATCTTCAGGGTTTCGGGCAATGACATCCAAGGCCTGAGTCCCGATCGACCCAGTGCTTCCAAGGATCACCACTGTGCGCACAGGTTCATCTTCCCCTATGGGACAGACCTTTGCCGAAGCGACGACTCCTTACGGGTGTCCTTGGCCCAAAATCCCCCGTAATCTAGAGGGCATGAGCCTTTCTGCGTTGTCCCAGGAATTCGATATCCCGCAAGAGCGACGGGTCGTTACCGCCATCCCGGGGCCCAAGTCTGATGCGCTCATGCAGCGCCGAACCGATGCTGTTGCCCGCGGCGTCGGCACCACCTTGCCGGTCTTCATTGAACGAGCAGCTGGCGGAATTCTGGTTGATGTCGATGGCAACCACCTCATCGACCTGGGCTCGGGAATCGCCGTGACATCGGTCGGTAACTCCAACCCTGAGGTCGTCTCGCGGGTGCAAGATCAGGTCGCTCTGTTTACGCACACCTGTTTCATGGTCACGCCCTATGAGGGATACGTCGAAGTGTGTGAAGCACTCAATCGACTCACGCCCGGTGATCACGCCAAGCGTTCTGCACTGTTTAACTCCGGCGCCGAAGCGGTAGAAAACGCGGTGAAGATCGCGCGCGCCTACACCAAGCGTCAAGCCGTTGTCGTGGTCGAGCACGCGTATCACGGGCGCACGAACTTGACGATGGCGATGACGGCCAAGGACATGCCCTACAAGCACGGCTTCGGCCCGTTTGCCTCCTTCGGCCCGTTTGCCTCCGATATTTCTCGCGTTCCGACCTCGTACCCGTTTCGCGATGGTCTTGATGGCGCACAAGCGGCCGCCGTGGCCATCACCAAGATTGAAAAGGAAGTTGGCTCAGACCAAGTAGCCGCATTAGTGATTGAACCCATCCAAGGCGAAGGCGGCTTTGTGGTTCCTGCGCCTGGCTTCTTGAAGGCCCTGTCGGATTTTTGTACCGACAATGGAATTGTTTTCATCGCTGACGAGATTCAAACCGGTTTTGCCCGAACCGGAGCCTGGTTTGCCTGCGATCACGAAGGTGTCATTCCTGACGTCATCACTACCGCCAAGGGAATCGCCGGTGGCTTGCCACTTGCCGCGGTAACTGGTCGCGCCGAGATCATGGATGCAGCTCATGTGGGTGGACTGGGTGGAACCTATGGCGGTAATCCCGTTGCATGCGCCGCCGCGATCGGATCCATTGCAGCTATGGAAGCCCACGACCTACCTTCGAGAGCCCAAGCCATCGAGGCATTAATGAAAGCTCGACTGGTCACCATGCAAGGCAAGGTGCCGGCGATCGGTGAGGTGCGTGGCCGTGGGGCGATGATCGCCGTAGAGCTCGTGATTCCTGGAACCGATCAGCCCAACGATGCATTGGCTGGCGCCGTCGCCAAGGCATGCCATGCACAAGGTGTTGTCGTTCTCACCGCGGGAACGTATGGAAACGTTTTGCGCTTCTTGCCACCGCTGGTCATCAGCGAGGCTCTGTTACATGAAGCACTCGACATCATTGAGGAAGCGTTTATTGCGTTGAGCTAGCGCGCACCAACTAATCTTGTTCGCGCATGCCCCACGGTGATCCGTACTCGACCAGTTTGTCGAGGAATGGTTGCGCGGGGAAAGCTTCTGGACCCAGGACGCCAACACCGGTCCACGTACCTTCGTGCAACAGCTCGAGGGCAATGATCGGATTGATGGCGGTTTGCCACACCACGGCCTGATCGCCGTATTCGCGCATCGACCACTCGTTGTCCACCACGTGGTAGTAGTACGTCGAGCGAGGTTGGCCATCCTTGCCGGTGCCACGCACCCACAACCCCGCACAGGTCTTGCCACTCATCTTGTCCCCCAGCG
>JAPLBW010000216.1 GCA_026392555.1 Actinomycetota bacterium | reverse complement strand
GACCAATGACCGTGCGTTTCTTACGGAGCTTTTCAGGCTCACCCATTACGCGATAAACAGCGCGGCCAAGCTGCTTGGAATCAACTTCCACCTTCGCGTCAAAATGAACCTCAATGGGATTCCCGGCAGCGTCCTTGATTGCGAACAGCAGTTGAGCGCCCTGAATGACCCTCACTCGCCCCTTACCAATACCACGCATCAGAGGTGCGTCGCCGGGAGTGTTGTCCTGTTCTGCGGCAGGCAAAACCAAACGCGCCTTGAACCACTCGCTCTTTACCGACGCAAACTGCGTTGATCCCTCAACCTTTACCGACGAGGCAGCCTGCCAGTTGATAATCCGCGCTCGATCAACGAGAACAGCCCCCAACGCCACTTACGCACCCCAAGTATTCGGATCATTGACGTAGGTGTAAAACCAGTTCATTTCCGTCACCGCAAACGAAGGCGCAACATCACCAGAGAAAAAGAACGTCCAGTAGTCGTACTTGTCCGGGGTAAGCAAATCCCACAGCAAACGGTTGAGCCAAGGCCAAGCATTTATCATGCGCGCCTTCATCATTTCGTCAGGTGAGCGACGAGTTTCGGAATAGCCACCCGCGCTAAACGTCGAAATGAGGTCGAAGTCGGAAAGGGTTTCGAGGTTATCTTCCTGCGCCCGGTACCCGGCCTGCTCTGTGAGTCCCTGAACGGCTTGCTGAACTAACGGCACCAACTCGGTCGGCACGTTCGCAAGCACCTGCCCGGTCGTGTTGTAAAAGTTAGCTACGGCGCGATCAACTAGCACTTGTAGTGCCGTGTTGTCCTCATAGCCGAGAGCATCAAAGTCTAATTTGCTCCACCCTCTTACCTCTGATGCTGTGGGAGCGACCATTTGACTCTGCTTTCTCGATCAAGATGAATGATGAGTAGGTGGGAGGCCAGCAAGCCCCCCACCCAATCTCATACGAATTATTACTCCTTGTCGGCGGCTGGCTTCTTAGCCTTAGCCGGACGGGACTTCTTTCCTTCACCAACAACGCACTTTGAGTACCCACCCTTGTCGTCTTCGTAGACAACAATCGTTGCGCCGCCACGGACAGCAACAGAAACCGCTGCTTCTCCGTTAGGCCCAGCGAAGTCGGACGGATCGAGTGCTGCTGTTGCATCAACGTCGAGCGACTTCATCTGCGCCGCGTCCAATTCATCGGAACGGGCAGCTTGGGTTGCTTCGATTAGTTGTTCAGCGTTGCCCACGCCCTCGCCGTGCTTGGCGGCGAGGTCGCGGGCGGCTGAGTCATCATTTCCACGCGGCATTACATACTCCTGACTAGGCGACTACGCCCTTGTAAGTTCCTCGCGGATCAACCGGAGCAACACCAAAGTCAAGGCGTACCTTGAAATCAACGCTGTCTAGGTCGAACCGGTAAGGGTCTTGACCGTTGCCACCGAGAGCGGTGCTTACCATCGGCTCTTTCAGGAATGCCTGCGGAGCTTCCTGACCGTTCAGGAATCCAACGGCAAATGCCGGAACCCTGCTCGGATCAGCAAACAAGTACCAGTCGTTAGCATCGGTCAAGTAAGGATCGTACACAACCGCGTCAGCAGGCAGTAGGCCAGCCAATGCGTTCATGTTGCCCTTATCGAACACGCCCGTACCCGTACCAGCAGCAGGTGACGAGTACGAAAGCGTCGTTCCCGTTAGCTGCGAGTTGAGAATACGGTTCGCAATCAACTGCAAGCGCGGGCTTGGAACAACCAGCGAGCTTGCTTCGACACGAATACGACGACCAGCATCATCCCTCTGCTTCGTGAGGGCGGCAATGCCGTCCACCAACGAATCCTCAGAAAGAGCAGCAGAACCAATGTTGCTGCGGCTGCTGTGGTACATCGCTGTACCGTCAGGAGCGGTTGGGTTGGACTCAATCAAGGCAATGATCGTTTCAACGACGAACTGTGCCGCAGCGTCACCCATCTCGGTCGGAGCCGAGTTCAGCAACTCATTGGAGGCCTACATAACCCGGCTTCGTGAAGCCGTTGAGTCCACGCAAGCGACGCTCACGGAAATCAGGGGTGTTCTCAACGCGAGCGTACCGCTTGTATTGCGGCTGAACGCGCTCGTAACCGTGCCAGAGGCTCTGACGAACAGGGCCAAACAGGAAGGACGGGAAATCCGCCTTCGAGTCAGCTTCGTTCAATGCCAGCTTCTCGTCACGCCACTCTTCGTATGCCTCAAAAAGCATAACTGGACGGCCATAATCGCCGTAACGCTTATCTGAATCAGACATACTAGACCACCTTCAAATCGAGATCAACGCGGATTTTAGCCGCAGGAACCCGGTACGTTGAGTTGATCGCAGGACTCGAAGGAGTCTCTGTGACACGACCCAAAAACGTGCCGGTATTAGTGGTGCTTGCAACGTGCGTAGTTACGCCCGACGCAGTTACGGCAGCCGCAAGGTAAACCTTGTCGCCTACTGCCCAAGACGTTCCGTTAGCAGATTCACCCGATGCGGTTCCAAGTTGAACCTCACCGTGAACTTGCAACAAATACACTTCGGCATCTGCGATCTGGTTCTGAACTGAAAGTCCAGCCGACCAGCTATTGGGCTTTTGTTTGATGGCAATTCCGGCAATACCGCTTTTCACAGCGGGAACACCGTGAGCAATCGTGCCACCGGTACTGTTGGTGACATAAATGCCATTTCGCTTGTTTGTGTACGGCATAAGTAGTTTCCCCTTTCCCTAGCCGTAGGCTTTATTAGGATCAACGCCAGCCTCTTCGAGCATCTGTCGCCAGTACGACGGCTTCACGCTCTCAGTTGGCTTATCGCCCTCATCTTCCGATGTGGACGGGCCTTGGTTACGAACTCGCGTTGGCGCAGCCTCGGCAAGCCTCTTGCGATCACTCGCAATTTCGGCGGCAACGGAGTCACGCAAAACCTCAACGGCTTCACGAATTACGGTGCCTTCCTCATTGACGACATCAGCAACATCAAGGGCTTCCGTAGGAGCGCCCTCAACGAGACTGAACTTCGTCTTCAATGCTTCCTGCCAAGATTCCGGCATACGGCTCTCGGCAATCAAGTTGTGTGCTTCGTCACGCAAGTCACGAAGTTCAATGTGGCGCTCGGCATCAGCGCGAGCTTCGGCGCGAATAGCGTCACGCTCTGCGTCCAACTGAGCCTCAACGAGTTCAGTTACAAACAGTTGCGCGTCTGCTGATCCACGAAGAGCCTCAGCGAAAGCATCGGAAGTAATTGCTTCCTGCACTTCCTCGGTGGCCTCAGCTTCTTCAACAGCTTCAACCTCGACCTCAACCTCGACGGCTTCGGTTTCGGCGGGTTCCTCAATCGCGGCTTCTGCCTCGGCAGGAGACTCGTCGGCGGATTCCTTTACGTCAGAAGCGCCTTCCTTCTCCTTGGCGGCTTCCTTCTTAGCAATCGCCATTGCCATCTTTTCAGGCATACCCTTAGCAACAAGCTCCTTGACACGCTTGGCAATTTCGCCCATGTCCTCAGTCTTGTCCCCGGTGCTGTCTTCTGGGTACATTTCTTTTTCGTCTGCCTTAGCCATTGTTCCTGCTCCCTCTGCGAGATTGGGACGCTGCTCACGCACATACGCAAGCAAGTCGTCGTCTGACATTGAATCCAAAAGCACCGAGTCCACATCAATTTCGTCGTGGATTGCGGCTTCAAGTAGTGCGGCAACGCGGCCACCAGCGCCAGCTTCCGTTACCCAATCAACCGAACCGCGATCTTCGATGCCCTCAACAAGCCAAACCTTCTGGCCGTCACGAACGACAGGACGAACGGCGGTTGCCGTTGCGCTAATCGAAGCCTCAACGATTTCAGGATCGTTTTCGATGAGTTCACGAACAAAAGCTGTTGGCTTTGAGCGACCGACAACCGCGCCCTGACCGTATCCACGAACGGGATCGGCGGGAACTGAGTCATCCCACCACGCTTCGACAATGCGACCGCCAAGGTCACGAATGGAGCGAGGTAGTCCACCGGCAGCCTTACGAGCCTCCGGCGAAAGGTGATCCACATACATTTTCCAGTTGCCAAACTTGTGCGCGTTGTCTTTCAGCATCTCTGCTTCGTACAAGTGCTTACCGCGCCCGCGACCAATGCCGGGACGAATGATGTGAATGGTGATAGTCCCGTCGTCGTTGAACAGGGCGTTTTCCCCAACTGTTTCCAGTAGGGAAATAGACTCCCGGAGTTCTACGGCATCGGCGGGATGCGAGTCACGAGTCAAAGTAGTCATTACGGCAAAGGTTACGCCGTGCTAACTAGCCGGTCACAAACGAATTAGTCTTGCGGATCGGCTTCGGAAACGTCTTCAAGTAGCGTTTCCAGCAACTCGGCTGTCTCTTCCAAATCCTTGTCTCGCGCACCCGGCTTTTGACGTGCGAGTTTGCGTTGCGTGCGCGCAAGCTCTTGCGCTACCGCAGCCTCCGTAAGAGAGGCTGTCTCGTCAAAATAGAGCGACGTTACATGCTTCAAAGCCGCTTGGTATTCCTTGGGAGTAATTGGCCTTGCCTTGAAGTCTCTGCCGATCACAGGCGATCCGGTTCCCAAGAGTTCCGCGTCGGACATGTCAAACGCCATGCCCCTCTTGTCGCGTGGGGTGCCGTCATACATAGACTTTTCGGTTCCCGGTGACATTGGCGCTTTCGGGAGTGGCACAAGCTCACCCTCGTAATAAAACTCCGCTGAGTCCGGCGTGTCGTCCCAAACTACGGACGGTTCGCCCGTCATACGCCCACGTTGGTAAGTGCCAGTCCTGCCGCTATCGGGGTCTTCAACTCGATCACCGCTCGCAAGGGGCTGCGCCTTAGCTTCCTTCTTGGCCGCGACCTGCGCCAACATACTGTTTAGCTGGTCACTACCGGTAGGGATACTTCCATCCGCTCCCGGTGACTGCGGCGGAGTCGGCTCAAAGCCAAAGCGGTCAGCCATCAACGCAAGATCAACCAGCCCATCAGCACCACGAGGCTTGTACCTATCATAATCCGCACCGTCATAAGCCTTATCTTCACCCTCGCGCCGCTTGATTTCCTGCGCGATTTGCTGACGAAAGTTGAAGGAATGACCGCTACCACGGGTGTTATCAAACAGGTAATCAAGTTGCCCGCCAACGAGCTTAACTAGTTCGGCTGGGTCAAGAACCGCGTCGTAAGCGCCACCGCTCTCAATGGCTACGTCTTGCGCTTCCATGCGTTTCATCAACGGTGAGTGAAACGACTTGTTCCAGCGGTCTTGGTCAATGCGGTCTTTGTTTATTATTGCTTGATCGGACGGGTCTTCATCAAAATCTGTTCCCGGTGACATTGGCGTTGTTCTTGGAAACTGCGGCAGAGGAATACTTGGCGTTTGGATTTCCGTCATTGCTTCGCGGTAGCCAATGTTTTTGTCCTGCGCTCGCTGCCCCGCCTCAACGCGAATACGGGCAATGGCGCTAGCAGCGTTTTCGTGATCGCGCAACGGGTAGTTGGGGGAAAACAACCGACCCTTACTGAGAGGGTTTGCTTTGTTGCCTTCTTCGCTGCGTGGCACGATCCACGCGGTTTCGCCATCCCCCGGCCCACCGTCCATTGTCCGGTATGGTATCCGCTCAACCATCACGTCACCAACACGGGCGCTCTCGCCGGGTGGAATCGCGTCAAGTTCCGCGCTAACCATTGGGTCTAGTGGTTCGTCAGAAAGGCCGCCGCCTGCCCATCGGTCAATCTTTGCGCCGGTCATCGAAATACTGCCCTGATTCGCACCCAAGGTACTGCCCGGTGCAAGGCCACCATCTCCCGCGAGGGGAGCAAAAGCGTCGCCCTCCCGGTGACTGCGGCGAAGTATCTTCGATCATCTGGTCGTAGGAATCCTCAGCCATCATCAGCGCATTTTCAGCCTTAGCAATGTTATCCAACAGTCCTTGCTTTTGGACGTGGCCGTTTATCCAACCTTCGTCCTCAGCATTGACGTACACCTGCTTGATTGCGTCGTGCGCGTCGTACCAATCCGGCTCGGTTCCATCCGCAAGCGACCGGTTGATTTCCCTGATCGTTTCCTGCACATCATCAAAGCCAATGTCGGAAACTTTATTTTGATCTTCGGCCATTGCGTCAAACTGATCGGATGCGACCTCAACTGCGGTTTCCGCCTTGCCCGTAATGTCAATGATGCTGTTTTCGTCAAGCCCGCCCGTTCCCGGTGACATTGGGGGAAGCACGCGACGGGTTTTCTTAGCGTCCAAGCCCTTACCCGGCAAATCCTTTGTCATTAGCAAGCTGTCACGAACGCGCTGAACCTGAGCGGCTTTCGCTTCCGGTGACAAACGACCGGGAACGCCCGGAGAAGCCGGGGCGCTGTCCATTCCTGAAACCTCGTTGGTCACTAGCCGAACGACAGTATCGGCGGCAGTCTTATCCCCGGAGTTCCTAGCCGACATTGGCGTAATGTCACGAACTGGCGGGCCAATTAGTTTGTATGGGTAACGAGTTCCGCGCATTGCGGGGTTTACCCTGCTGTTTGTAACGCGAAACGCCCCGCGCCCACGCTTTTGAACCTTTACGCCGTCAGGCAACGAAACGGAATCACCGGGCTTTAGGGAGCCAAGAATCTCACGGAATCGCCCAAGGCGGTTACGCGGGTGAAGTTCGGGACGGAAGATGATGTTCATAGCTGCTCCTTGGTCGTTACCGACAAGTATAGCGGAGTGACACAAGAAGTCAAGCAGCTAAGGATCATTGTTCCAGCATACCTTCCACAAGTGATAGGGACTCATCAAAGGTTAGGTCGCTTACCTCAGCAACCAGCAAAGCCTCAATAATCACCGGATCAGTTCCGCCCGAATCAACGTAAGCGGCGGCATAAAGCGCGATCATGTCTCGTTCGCTGCCGGTCAAGGTCGGATACTTCTTCTGCCTTGGTTCCCGGCGAGCGAGGGGGAGCAGGAACCTTGCCATCGTCCTTGGCTGGCTTCGCCTTCGGAGCAAGCATGTCGTCAATCATCCCGTCGGTTCCACGAGAGTCAGCAAATGCTTCAAAGCCCGTACCGGGCGGCTTACCGTCAGACTTCGCCGTTCCCGGCGACTTCGGTGATTCGCCAACCTTCGGTGGAACAATTCCGCCGTGAATAGCGCGTGACTTACCATCCTTGGACTTGATGACATGGAACGGCTTGTTTGGATCAGGCTGCTTTTCGTAGACGTACTCTTTGCCGTCCGAAAGCGTCAAAGGCTGGCCGGGAGACAAATCCCTTACCGACTTGTAGTTATCACCAATGTTGTCACCGGGTGTTTTTGGCTCATTGGTATCTACATAAGTTCCCGGTGACTCGGGTGGATCGGGAGCGTCACGAGCTTCCTTCTCGGCATCAGCCGCTTTCCTGTCGGCTCTGTCTTTAGCGTCCTTTGCGTCGTCAGCCGCGTTATCGTCACGCAACTTCTTCTCAGCCGCTTGCTCTTCCTTCGTGTAAAGCCCATTGTCGAACAGGAAATCATCGAGATTACCCCGCACAACGGTATCCGTCGTGCCGCCGTCCACGTCCTCAAAGGCTTTTAGCGTTTCGCCAGCTTCCTTCCAAGTCAAGCCCCTTTCGCGTGGGTCTGTCGCGCTTTCCTTGTAGCGCGACGCAAGGGCGTTTTTGACTTGGCTCTCAGCGTTCTCGTCACCAACATCGAGCTTCGCGCTCGCAAACAAATCGTCAATGCGCTTCTCTTCCTCTTTTTCAGCGGCTCGCTCGGCGTCGTCAGCCGCGTTATCGTCACGCAACTTCTTCTCAGCCGCCATTTCGTCCTTCGTGAGCTTGTCATTCTCGTAAAGAATTGCGTGAATGTCGTCGCGCACAACCGTATCCGTTACCTCCGGGTGCTTATCCTCCAAACCGCGAGCAGCGGTCATCGCTTCTTTCCAAGTTACCCGCCCATCTGGTTTAGAAGCAACAAGGGCGTTCATTGCGTCGGCAAGGTCTTTAGCCCCCTGCTCGCTGTCCATTCCAAAAGCGTTGTGATAGTCCTCGGGGAACTCGTCACGCAACTTTTTGGTGATCGCAGCCCGCTTCGGACTCTCAGCAAAAAATCCTCCCGTTCCCGGGGACTTAGGCTCGGGGGACTCAGGCTCGGCAGCAATCTTGTATTCGTAACCCTTCTTTCCGCCGCCAACAACCTCAGCGCGCAAACCGCCCTTACCGTAATCACGCACAATGGCCTGCGACTTCTCGCCGCCGAAGTGAGGAACCTCAACCTTGTCGCCAGCCCGAAGTACCGAACCCCGCCCCTTCGGAGCAAACGTGCCGTCAGGCAAACGCTTCAACTTCGCGGCAATGTCGCGTGCCGCGCGACCTCACCCTTTTGCTCTGACTCGGCAAGCTCACGACTCAACTGAACAACCGTGTCACGAGCGTCAGCCCACTCAGTAGCGTCATTAGCGAACTGCTGCTCAACCATTGCCTCATCAATGCTTGCCAAATGCCTAGACACGCCCTTCAAGGTACGCATCGTCTTGTCACCAACGACACCATCAGCCTTTAGGCCGTACTTACGCTGGAACCGCTTGACGGTCTGCTCGGTTTGAGGCCCGAACCGACCATCGGTTTCCATTTTGTAACCCGTTGCGCTTAGGTCAGCTTGAAGTTCCTTGACATCAGGGTTGGATTGAGCTTCGCCTACGCCCAAGCCCTTGAAGAGAATTGACTTGGCGGGCTTCTTTTTCTTCTTCATCGGGCGAGCCGTTGGAGGCGTGAACTTGTCCGGCTCGCGGGGAACCTCACTCGGCACGACCGGGTTCATTAGGTTCAGGTCGTCACCAATGACGGAGCTAACCTCAGAATCAGTACCCATTTCGGAAGCCGACTCCCTAGGCAGCAACTCGGGTGAAGCATCAATGCTGATTTCGTCGGGGTGAGGCGCGTCCCGCAACATTTCAGTTGTCTTAGGACCGACAACGCCATCTCGGATTAGGCCGGAGTGCAACTGGAACTCCTTGACACGCTCAAAAGTTTTCTTACCGAAGTGACCGTCCACCTTGGTTTCAAAACCGAGGGAATCAAGACGCGATTGTAGGTGCTTGACGCGGCTTGTCTCGTCGCTTGCGGTACTAATTTCGTCCTTTGGTTCCCCCGCAGGCTCCGTATTCGGTTCCGGCATTTGCTCGCCGCGCATACCCTTCTTGGAGGCTTCACTAAGTTTCTTGGCCTTAGCGCAATCAGAGCATTTGCCGTTCTTGTCGTGGAAAGAGATCGAGTGATTGCACTTCTCACACTTTGTTGCCGAGACAGCCTTAGCCTCGTCTAGCTTCTTGTCCTTGCGAGCCTTATCGCATTTACGGCACGAACCCGGCGCGCACGGCTTGGTACCGGGAACGCGCTCGTAACCGTTCCAGCAATTACAAGACTTCTTTTTTGCTTCCGTGAGGGTTGCAATGGCGCGACGCAACCCAACAATTTCGGGTTCCATCTGAGCAAACAAACCGCGAACGGCTACATCATCAGCCGCCGGGACTTCTCCCAACTTGATCGGCTGATCTGACGCTCCCAAAAACTGATAACCGGTTGCAACCGACAGGGCGGGCGACTCGGAGTTCGACAAAGCCGTAGCAACGCCTTCGAGAAGCCCGAGGCGTGACGTGAAACGGTCAGCGACCGCTGCGCGTTCCTCCGCGCTCATCTTCCACGCGCCCTTCTCGTCGCTCATTGTGCCGCGAGCAAGACGCTCGGCAGCTTTACGAGGGTGCTTGTAATAGCGAACAAGGTTGTTGGCAACCTCTTCCGTAAGGTCAATCGGATCAGCAACTAGCTCTAGGCACTCCGCTTCCATCAGAAGCGTCAATTCCTGCGGCTCGTCTTCCGCTGATTCCTTCATACTCTTCGCGGCCTTCGCAGCTTTCATGTTCGCGGAGCCGGACTTCTTCTTAGCTTCCCACTCGGCAACGGCTTTAGCGGCTTGCGCTCGCGTCTTCGCTGTGACCTGATGCCCGGATTTCTTTGTAACGGTCCCAGCAGAAGCCCAACGCTTCACGGTGTTCACGGCAATAGCAATAGCGGTACCAATGGGAAAGCCCTTCTCGTAGTGAAGGTGCTTGGCAATTCGTTCGATGTACGATGGCAGGCCGCCCGCGTGATCCACCCAGTTTTGCTTACCGGGAACCCGCTCCAACTTGGGGTACGCCGATGATTTGACTTCTGAAAGGTCTTCGGGGTTCATTATTCCGTCGCTAGTAAGTAGGTAAATGAAATCCTACCCCCGCACGGCAGCCGCTTCCCAAACGGATTAGTTCAGACTGACCACAAACTCGGACAGCGGCAGCCCCACGTCACCCTCCGCACGAGGCAGCAGTTCGACGGTGCCGCCACTTGCGACGTACAGGCTACGACGTGGCAAATTGAAGCGCACCTTCATCGCCGCCACGGTGTCGGTTTCGTTCAGCGACACCTCAATACAGGCGTACTCGCCAGTCTTGTTTAGCATCGGCAAAAGCATCTTGGAGTTCATTTCGCCACTTCCTTTCGTTTCCCTCGAAGCGACTTGGGAAACATCAGTCCCCCTATCGCTAAGGCCAGCACCGCACCGGAGGCGATTGCCACCAGCGTTACTGTGAGCCACGCCGCAGGACTGTCAGGGAACACCGAGGCGGTTGCGAGAAGAGCAACCGCCCCTGCGTAACCTATGCGGCGGGTGGTAAAGGGTCGCTGCCACCTTGCGCCGTCGTAGGCTCGTCATCTAGGTAGCTAACGAACGTGATTGGCAGGTCGTCCTCTTTGGCTGGGTACGGGTCGCCGTCTGCGTTGTACCACGGCTCGTCGTGCCACGGGCTTCCGTAACGGCTCTGGTCAAGAGCAAGCAGCGCGTACCAAACCTCCGTGTACGCGGCTTTGTGTTTCTTGTCCTCAACCTCATTCTTGAAGTTGGGGTAATCAACCTCCAACGCCAACTGCGCCACGACAGCCGCCCACTTGGAAGCCGTTGTAACCAGTCGCCAACGGTAGTCAGCGTCCAGAGTTTCAAACG
>JAPLBW010000104.1 GCA_026392555.1 Actinomycetota bacterium | reverse complement strand
GCGGAGTCAGCGACGACGTTGCCCAAGTGTCCATGACATCGGGGTCGCCGATGAATCCATTGGCTGCGCCACGTTGGTCGGCAGTAAATCCAGCAGGGCACTCGGATTGTGGATCGATGGGGAGGTCAGCCTCATTAGGCACCAGCGGTTGGTCGTACAGCGGTTCGCTATTGGCATCAAGGCGATACCAGAGTGGGAAGGGAACTCCAAAGAACCGCTGCCGGCTAACCAGCCAGTCGCCGTTAAGGCCTTCGACCCAGTTGTCGTAGCGGGCCTTCATGTAGGCGGGGTGCCAGGTGATCTCGTTGGCGCGCTGCAAGACGACATCGCGTAGAAGTCCATCGCGCCCACCGTTGCGCAAATACCACTGACGCGTAGTCACGATTTCGAGTGGCTTGTCACCCTTTTCAAAAAACTTCACTTGGTGATTGATGGGTCGAGGCTCACCGATGAGCTCACCACTGTGACGCAACATCTCGACCACGGTTTCTTTGGCTGTGAAGACCGTGGAACCTGAAAGTCGCGCGTAGGCCGAGCGCCCATCAGCCGAAACGATGGCCTCTGGAGCATCAGAGGTGATGCGACCATCCCAGCCAATGATGGGGCGGGTCTCGAGTTGGAGTTCACGCCACCACGTCACGTCGGTGAGGTCACCGAACGTACACACCATCGCGATACCCGTTCCCTTTTCGGGATCGGCCAACGGATGAGCCTTGACTTCTACTTCGACGTCAAAGATAGGTGTGCGCACTGTGGTGCCAAAAAGCTCTTGGTAGCGCTCGTCATCGGGGTGAGCCACGAGAGCAACGCATGCCGCCAGCAGTTCAGGGCGCGTGGTGTCGATATTGACATCGCCCTTGCCGTCGGTGCGGTGGAACGCGAGCTGGTGGTAGGCACCGGGGCGTTCGCGGTCCTCGAGTTCGGCTTGTGCCACAGCGGTACGGAAAGTGACGTCCCACAGAGTGGGCGCTTCGCTTTGGTAGGCCTCACCGCGAGCAAGGTTGCGCAAGAACGCCCGCTGTGACGTGGCTCGGGAGTTCGAATCAATGGTTTGGTAACTGTGCGACCAGTCAACGGACAGGCCTAGTCGACGCCAAACAGATTCAAAGACTTTCTCGTCTTCAACGGTGAGGTGTTCGCACAGTTCGATGAAATTGCGGCGCGAGATCGGGATCTGCTGCTTGCCTGGTTCGGCCGGCGGGGTGAAGTCGGGGTCATAGGGCAACGACGGATCGCAGCGCACGCCGAAATAGTTTTGAACCCGACGCTCGGTCGGAAGTCCGTTGTCGTCCCAGCCCATGGGGTAGAACACTTCGAGACCACGCATCCGTTGGAAGCGCGCGATCGTGTCCGTGTGTGTGTAGGAAAAGACGTGGCCCACGTGCAGCGACCCGCTAGCCGTCGGTGGCGGCGTATCAATGGAGTACACCTGATCGCGGGTAGCAGTGCGATTGAACCGGTAGACGCCGTCGGTTTCCCAGTTCTGGGACCAGCGGTCTTCCAGCCCATCAATGGTGGGCTTGTCGGGAATCTTCGAGGCTGCGGTGGGCTCAGTCATGATGTCCGATCCTATTGTTGCGGCCCTGCGTAGAGTTGCCCCCCGTGAGCATCGATGAAACAGGCTCCAGCCCTAGGGGTAGCTTTAGCTGCTGAGAGCATTAGTAGTACGTTTAATGGAGTAGCCCAAACATTTTATCCGGGTTTTTTCGTGAATGATTTGGGCCTTATTGAGGTAAGGGGCAAGGATGAAGCTCCCAGCAAAAAATTTCGGCGAAAATTATGTAAGCCCGCTGATATTGTTATTTGTTATGCAACGGTCCTATTCAAAAAGCAGTTT
>JAPLBW010000241.1 GCA_026392555.1 Actinomycetota bacterium | reverse complement strand
GTTCGGTCCCTATCCGCTGCGCGCGTAGGAAATTTGAGAAGAGCTGTCCCTAGTACGAGAGGACCGGGACGGACGAACCTCTGGTGTGTCAGTTGTTCCGCCAGGAGCACCGCTGATTAGCTACGTTCGGAACGGATAACCGCTGAAAGCATCTAAGCGGGAAGCCGGCTTCAAGATGAGCTTTCCCACAGGGTTAACCTGGTAAGGCCCCCAGCTAGACGACTGGGTTGATAGGCCGGAGGTGGAAGTGCAGCAATGCATGCAGCCGACCGGTACTAATAGGCCGAGGACTTGACCACAAAAATGCTACGCGTCCACTGTGCAGCTCTCGAGATACGGTCGGGAACGACTGATATCTCAATAGAGTTTCGGCAGCCATGTCGAAGGGGAAACACCCGGTTACATTCCGAACCCGGAAGTTAAGCCCTTCAGAGCCGATGGTACTGCTCTGGTGACGGAGTGGGAGAGTAGGACGCTGCCGGACATACTTTGGGTGAGGGCCGTTCTTACACATGTAAGAGCGGCCCTCAATACATAGGTGTTGGGTGTGTTGTACTCACCAGTGAAGGTATGGAAAAAGGGAGACGTTATGGCAGATTCTGCGAATCCTCCCAATAACTCGCGTCCACCACGAAAGCCTGGCCCTAATTCAGGGTCCTCAGGCGGCAGTTCACAAGGACGTCCACGAACGGATCGTCCGTCCAATTCCTCTGGTCGGCAATCCGGGTCATCCGATCGACCGCGTTCTGAGCGCTCGTCCGAGGGCTCTTCGCGTTCGTATGCCTCACGTGATTCGCGTGACGGCTCGCGCTCGCGCTCGCCGCAATCAGGTCGCACCAGCGGTGATCGTGCATACAGCGACCGCCGGATAGAACCGCGTACTGAGCGGTTGTGGCCCGACCTACCCGACAGTGTCACGGGTGATGAATTAGACCAAGATATTTTCCTCGGCGACCTGCGTGGATTGACCGCAGACAATGCGCGCTGGGTAGCACGTCACCTAGTGATGGTGGGACAAAACATTGATGACAACCCGGAATTGGCTTGGGAACATGCCCAAGCAGCTGTTCGGCGCGCTGGACGAATCGCCGTGGTTCGTGAAACTGCCGGTCTCGCGGCCTATCGTGCAGGGCACTTTGCCCGCGCATTGACAGAGTTGCGCGCTGATCGACGAATGTCTGGCTCCGAAGACAATCTGCCCGTCATGGCTGACTGCGAACGGGGCTTGGGTCGACCGGAAAAGGCGCTCGAGATCGCTGGTTCAGCCGCTGTTGCGCGGTTGACCAAGGCTGGGCGCATTGAGATGCGCATTGTTGCCGCCGGAGCTCGGCGTGACCTAGACCAAATTGATGCAGCCCTGGTGACCTTGCAATGCAATGAGCTCAGCGAAGATGATTTTGAATGGGGCGCACGTTTGCGCTACGCGTATGCTGACACTTTGGAAGCCTTGGGGCGAACTGAAGAAGCAGCGACGTGGTTTCAGAAGGCGAGCCTGCTCGACGTGGAGTACGGCACCGATGCTGAGGAGCGTTTGGTCGCCCTCGGGGGAGAAGTTGTAGCACCGGCTATTGGTGGCTTCGATGACGAAGTGCTTTTCACTGACCTTGAAGAATAGTTTGTCCACTGCAGTTCTTTTCCACAGCTCGGCCTTCTTGCGCTCCGCGAAATGGCCCTGCCGATCACACTGAGGACCTCGCGTTCTAGTGGAGGAATTGTGGCAGCATCTTCAACGACAAAATCAAAGAAAACCCAAGTAAATCACGGTAATTCTCGAGTTCGATCGGCTGCGGAATCCGCCGAGGTGGACGGCTGGGAACCGGTCAACGCCGTGGCTGTGGTGGGTCGAATAAGCAACGTCGGTGAGATGCTCACCTTGCCCAGCGGTTCGCAAGTGATCTCCGTTCGCGTTGTCGTT
>JAPLBW010000244.1 GCA_026392555.1 Actinomycetota bacterium | reverse complement strand
GAAGCGTTCGCCTTCATACCCTGGGGATGGATCTTCGACGGCTTCTAACAAGATGCGCGGCCATCCGCGAAAAGCTGACGCGAGGCGCGCGCCGGTTCCGGCATCGCCTTCCCACGTAAATTCACAACGCATCGAACCAGGCGATGCAGGTTGTGGAATCCACTCAAGGTCAACGCGCATGCCGAGCACGCCAGCAATCCCCCACTCGACATGGGGAACCAGTGCTGATTGCGCAGCATGAATAAACACGACGCCGTGTGCCATTAGAGCCTCCTGCAGGTGTCAGATGCGTCTTCCCCAACGACCTGACCTGCGGTGGCAGTGCCTTCATCATGCCTCATGAGGTCTAACCCTGACGAGTCCTGCGCCTAGAGCCACGCCCGACACGCCGTGAATAGGGCCCACAAAGACCTGCCAAGACCGTGACAAAAGGTCACACCTGCCCAAAAATGCAGACAAGACCCCCCTTACCCTGTAATCCTTCACTTCCGAGTTTGATTTTGGAGATCACGATGTCTGTTCCCTCTGCTGAAGAACTGACTGCGCTTGCGCAGCAGCTCGGCATGAGCCGGGGCGACCTCGAGGCCTTCGTTGAGGCCTGGAACCGCGCCGGAAAGCGCGAGCCACTGACCGAATTCCTGGGCATCACCGACGTTCCTGGCGATGACAGCGCCGATTCTTCCCACACTGCCTAATTCGCGGTACTGAGCAGGGTGACCTGCGTGGGTGGAGCAATCGCTAACCCGCAAGCGCGAGTGCGCAACTCATGCAGGTCAACCCAGGGTCAGCAAAGCCCCGACACAAATGGCGATCAAGGCCATCGTGACTAGGTAGATCGCTGATTCGCTTCTCCCCGCAGTAAATTCGCCCATTAATGATCGATCGCGCACGGTGATCGAGGGTGAAATTTCGCAGGAAAAGACCCTTGTTCATGGCATGTGGTTCGACTCGTTCGAGAACGAGGCGTAATTTGCGCACAGAGCGCGGTCAGCATCCACGATTACGCAATCGTGCTGACACTTTTTACCTTCGCGCTTGCCCGATCGGGCTCGCGGATAGGGCGGATTCAGGCACGAAACCGCGTTTGACAGGGTAGGCCCATGACTATTCGATCTGCTCGTGCCATCAAGTCCATTTCCGCCCTAGCAGGAGCCATCGTGCTCGCCGCCGTGTTGTCCGCTTGTGGTGGCAGTAATTACGACACGTCAGCCAAGCCCACGGCCGACAACGCCGAGGCGTTGACACAGGTCACGCGCTTTTTTGACGACGTGGTGAAGAAGGACCAAACAGATTTGCAAAGGTTCTTGGCACCCAACTTCGTGCAACAACGCACCACCGGCATTGGCATTAACAAAGAGGACTACATCAAGGGTTTGCCTGACTTGTATAGCTACAAGCTGGTCGATGTGGCTGGATCGCGGTATGGCGACTCCTTGACTGCCACCTACCAAGCCAGCACGAACTTAATCGTTGATGGCAAGAAGTACCCCAAAGCTCCGGTGCCGTTCTTGTCCACGTTCGTTCGCGTCAATGGCGAGTGGTACATGGCATCCAACGGAAACTTCGGCATTCCCAAGAAGTAATTGCGAACTAGGTTTAGTGAGGGCTCATGGGATTTGATGCAGGTCTCGTTGCCGCTGCGACATTGCAGCGCGCAACCGGACTTGACCCCACGACGTGTCCAGCCAGCGACGCGACGCATCAACTGCAGTTGGCGCATGTCTTGCTCGATGGTGGTTACGACGGGGTGGCAACCGTTGGTGAGGCCATCGCCGGCGGGGACCACGGATTAGGCACGTTTGACCGCCTGGACGGCGAAATGACCGTCCTTGATGGCGATCCGTGGCAGGTCAACTGGCAAGGCATTGCGCGCATCATGCCGCCGGAAACGCGCACCCCTTTTGTGATTGTTTCCACCATGCATGCACCGCGCACCCAGCGCTTGCAAGACATGACCTGGGATGACATGGCGCTGGCGATTGAATCGCTTTTCGATGATCCTGGTGCAATCATTACGGTGCGTATTGAAGGCGAGTTTGATCATGCGCTCACCCGCAGTGTGCCGCCACAGGATCGACCGTACAGACCGTACAAGGAAGTGTGTGCCACCGACGAAGTGCGCTGGACGCACGATCCGTTCGGCGGCGTGATGATTGGTTTTCGCTTCCCCGACCTTGAGCCCGGCAGCACGATCCCTGGTTTGCACTTGCACGCACTCAATCACGAACGCACCACCGGTGGTCACGTCCACGAGCTACACATCAAGGACGCGGTGTTAAGCGTGGGTATCAGTCGCGACGTAGTGATGCACTTGCCCGAGCGCACCATGACCGACTTGCTCGAAACTCCCCCAGCTATTCGATTGATTCAGCGCCAACTCTTGCGCAAGGGCCCGCGCAAGATTGACCAGCTCGCCGCGGACTTGTCGATCTCTTCGGAGCAAGCCCAAGACCACATTGACTGGCTCTTTGACCGCGGATTTGTCACCAAGATTGAACTCCCCGGCTCCGAACCTGCGTGGAAGCCGACGTTGCACACCCACGCGACCAAAGACGGCGGCACGATGGCTGCCATTTTGGACACCCTCTAGGCACGAGCCTTTTCGCCACGACTGCCTCAAGCCTGTCTAGTCGGGGCTACCATTGGGGCGCGAGGGGAACTTGGGAGGGAGCGAGCATGGTTAATCTGCTGCCCTCTCCTGAGCCCACTCCTTTGTCTGCCGAAGATCGCTACCGCCTCTTGGCTGAAAACTCCAGCGACATCGTGTACCAAACCGCTGGGCTGAACATCATTTGGATTTCCCCCTCGGTGACCGCGGTGTTGGGCTGGGATGAAGCTGACCTGATCGGACAGCCGGCACAAAAACTGGTCTCGGCCCATCAAGACTTGTCGTGGATCGTCAAGAACCGAATGGAATTGGAAAAGGGTCACGATGTGGCCCAAGAGATGCTGCTCACGGCCAAAAATGGCAACGAATTGTGGTTTTCAGGAATCGCGCATCCGGTGCACGGGGATGGGGGTGACCTCGAAGGCTTCATGGTGGGCATGCGCAACATTGACCAAAAGGTGCAAACCCGTAAGCGGCTGCAGGAATCGGAAGAAAAGTTCCGGTCAGCGATGGTCAACGCAGCTGTGGCAGTGGCCATCACGGACAAAGACGACAACATCCTCGAGGTCAACGAGGCGATGCTGACGTTTTTGGGACGCTCCTTTGATGACATTCGTGGCAAGAAGATGGACGAATTTGCCACTCCAGAAGACGAAGAGAGCGATAGCGAACTGTTCGATCAATTGATGTCGGGGCAACGCGACTTCTACCGAACGACCACCTCCTCACACCGGCCAGACGGACTGATCTTTTTTGGCGACCTGAGTATCTCCGTTGTGCGCAATGAAGAGGGTGAAGTTCTGTGGATCATCAACCAGATCTTGGACATTACCGAGCAAACGGGCGTGCGCCAAAGGCTGATTCAACTGGCAACGATTGACCAAACGACCGGACTACTTAACCGAGCCTCAATCGTTGACAAACTCAATGTGAGCATCAACGAGACCGTGAGTTGGGGCGGCAGCGTCGGTG
>JAPLBW010000173.1 GCA_026392555.1 Actinomycetota bacterium | reverse complement strand
GTAACTCGCCAGGATGTCGGAGGCTGTGCGGGCACTGACACATAGTTCGGAGTTTCTGCGGGTCTAGGGCGAGAATTTAGGGTAATTCCACTGGGATTTCTCAGAAGCAGGGCCGCAACTACGGCGACCCAGAACACTCGGTTTGTTATGTCGCTGCTGAACTGCTGACCGATGAGCATCACTACCCCAACACTACCGATCGCCCGTGCAACTGGATCACTCCGCGACCTCCAGACCCGAATTCCAGCGAGGCTGAGGCAAGCAATCACGATGGAGATCCCAAAAACGCCAGTTTCCGCGGCCACTTCGGCGAATACGTTATGGGGGTATTTATAGGCACCCAAGTAAGGATCCAAGGAAAAGTTGCCAAAGCCAACACCGATAAGTGGGTCGTTCACGAAGCGCCGAACGAATGACGTCTACGAACACAAGGCGTCTCGTTGAGGACTCTGAAGTAAGAAAATAGCCCAGTGCAAAGCTGAAAACCGAAAGGAAAATAAAAAGGATTGTGCGAGTTCTCAGTTTGCCGGAAAGAAGGACCCAAACGATTGCTCCACCCAAGGCTGCAACTAAAGGACCACGAGAGGCGATACCGAGCAAAGTTGGTACTCCAGCCGCAAGCACTACGAAGGACAGGAGTTGAGCCCCTAATTTGTCAATCAGGCCGGCAAAAGCGACAACAACCGCTGCAGCAATCAAGTAGGCCGCGCCAAGAGTGCTACCTCCCACACTTAAGCGGCCGTAAAGCTCATCGACTGGCGGATTGGAGTAAATGAGGAAAATCATTGTCAAGCCCGAAACGAGCCACACAATCAGCAGCCCATGTAAGTCAGATTGAGATCGACATACAATCGGAACACACAGGGCTGTGGGCACGGTCAAGAGGAAGAATGCGAACACTTTTTCATTCTGATATGTGCCTGCTTCGGTGAAGGCGCTTGCTCCCGTGACTACAAGAATGACCAAGAGAAACGGTGCGACCAAACGCAACGGGTACGATCCCGTGTGAAAGAGGTACCAGCCCGCAACAGCGGTTAGGAATACAAGGCTCAGTATTGTTGTATCAACGCCGGCCAACTCGGTGTACCCAGCAGCCTTGAACTGTCCGACCGTAATCATAGGGAACAGCGCCAGCACTGGCCACAATTTGGCTCGTGAACGTAAGTGCCCTTTGATATCGACGCCAATGCGTCCAAGACTCATTGGTATGTTCGTCCTATTCCTATCAGCACTACATCTGGGCCTACATCCGCGCTGATCTGCACTTTGTTTGCCACTCCCAGCCTCCTCCTCGCCCCGTGCTGAATTCCCACTCTAACCGTAGTAGCCCAGAACAGCAGCGGTGCCTGAGATCAAGGTGAAGGTGTTGCAGACAATAGGTACGTCGTACGCGAGGGAAGGTGTAGTTGTGCCCGTGTGCTCGTATTAGTAGGCCCTGAGTTCGATTCGCGGAGGCCGCCCACTCCACGCGAGCTCCGCGACCACATGTGTCCTCAAAGACAATAGAAACTCAACACCCCTTTGTTTATAAGGGGTGGCGGACGAGTCGGCCTGTAGGCCGGGTTCTGTCTTCGGTCACCTTGCGGTGGTTCCGATGTGCGGCCATCCATCTGGGCGCGCCATTGCTGACACGCTCGTGCGATCTACCCGCAAACTTGGGCGGGCCGCCCTCAAGTGTTTGCGCAGTTTGAGTGCGAACACTCAAACCTTTTGATCTAGCTCCAAGTGGGGTTTACCGAGCCACTTGAGTCACCTCAAGTGCTGGTGGTCTCTTACACCACCGTTTCACCCTTACTGATCAAAGATCAGCGGTCTGTTTTCTGTGGCACTGTCCCGCGAGTTTCCTCGGGTGGGTGTTACCCACCACCTTGCCCTGTGGAGCCCGGACCTTCCTCGACACCAATTGCTTGATGCCGCGACCGCCCGGCCGGCTCGTCCGCCGTGGGGCAAGCGTACCGATCAACTAGATCGTGCGGGAGTCCAGCACCATATTGAGCAAGGCGTCCGCGCGTGAGTTCTCTGCGCGCGGGATCCACTGGTATTCCACGTTTTCGTAGGGCAACACATCGCGAGCCTTCATCGCCAGCGTCCGCATGTCGGGGTGCTTGATCTTCCAACGCCCCGACATTTGCTCCACCACCAGTTTGGAGTCCATCTTCACCAGCACGGTTGCTTCGGGATCCAGGGCGCGCACTGCTTCAAGACCGGCTACGAGTCCGCTGTATTCGGCGACGTTGTTACTAGCAATGCCGATCAGTTCAGCGCACTCCACGATGACTTCGCCAGATTATGGATCAATAACCACAGCGCCGTATGCGGCTTGACCTGGATTGTTGCGTGAGCCGCCGTCGGCTTCAACGATGAAGTGCCGAGCCACTTACAACCCCGATTCCGCGGTGCGGATCAAAATGCGTCGACACTCTTCACAACGCAAGACTTCATCAGCATCGGCTTCGCGAATGGCCTTCAATTCCGAGGCATTGATTTCCAACTGACATCCTTGGCAGCGCCCGCGGTGCAGTGCAGCAGCACCGACTCCCCTACCGGACGCCCGCAACTTTTCATACAAAGCACTCAGTTCGGCAGGAATCTGTGGTGCCAGCCCATCGCGTTCAGTGCGCGCCTGCGTGGACTGTGTACCGAATTCATTCAAAGCTACGTCGCGCTCACTGGCATGACCTTGCAACTTCTCGGTTAACTCAGCACGTTCAGCAACCAACGTATTAAGGCTGTTTTGCGCGTCTTCTAGACGTTCCATGACTTCGAGTTCCACGTCTTCGAGCTCGGCTTGGCGCTTGGCCAGCGAAGCGATCTCGTGCTGCAGGGCTTCGAGCTCCTTCGAGGCGCTCACAGCCCCCGCATCCATGCGTTGCTGGTCGCGGTTGGAACGTTCGCGCACCTGCTCGACATCGGTGTCGGCTTTGGCCTGCTCGCGCTTAAGGTCCGATACTTCGGTTTCGCCAGCAACGATCAAGGAACCTAAGTCAGCGAGGCGGGCTTCAATCTCGGCGATGACAGCGAGCACGGGCAACGTGCGGGCCTGGTGGGTGAGCCGATCGAGTTCAGAATCCAGCCCCTGAATCTGCAACAGCAGGAGTTGGACCTCGGGCTCGGCATTCACGTCGTACTCCGTTTCATCACATCAAACTCAATGTGAGTGGATCCGCCAAGGATCGGTGGACAAGATGGAAATCGTGGTCTCCACGGTAGTGCCGAACCCCGCAAGGTCTGCGATCAGGAGGCCGGCGGCTTGCTGCAGCCATGGCCACTCGGTACCAAAGTGTGTGGCATCGATCAAGAACGGCTTGCCACCATCAACATCATCGGCAAATTCGCCGGCTCGATGATGACTCAAGTCCGAGGTCACATACGCATCCACATCAGCGGCCAACACCGCTGGCAATGCCGATCCACCTGCTCCACCACACACGGCGATGCGCTGGATCATGGCCTGCGGGTCACCCGTGGCCTTCACGCCGGCCACACCGACTGGCAAAACGCTGTGCACGTGCTCCACAAAGGCCTGCAAGCTCATCGGCTCACCCAGGCGCCCAACGCGGCCCAGGCCGATTTGGTCATCATCAGAAAGCGGCTCAAGGACTTCGATGTCCATCAAACACAGCGCGGTCGCCAATGCGTCGCTGACACCAGGGTTAGCCCGATCGGCATTGGTGTGTGCGGCAAATAAGGCGACCCCATTGCTAATCAAGCGGTGAATGATCGCGCCCTTGGTCGTGGTCGTAGCAACAGATTGAACCGGATCAAACAGCAGTGGGTGATGCGTGATGAGCATTTGAGCTCCAGAAGCAATGGCTTCGTCAACCACGGCAGAAGTGGCATCAACAGCAAAGTGAATCTTGGTCACAGCAACAGATGGATCACCACAGACCAGTCCGACCGCGTCCCAGTCCTCAGCCCAGTCCGGTCGATACCGCACCTCCATGGCCGCCACAACATCGCGCACCAACACTGGCTGACTCATGTGCTCCCCTGCATTGGTTTAACCACCCGATGAGTGACCAGGGAACACTTTGGCTCCCGGCGTAATCACACCAGCAGCATTGTTGATCGCGGTAGCAGCCTCACCAAAGCCCACGGCAATCAAACGCACCTTGCCTGGGTACTCCACGACATCACCAACAGCAAAGACGCGATCAAGGTTGGTCTTCATCGTGGTGTCAACGAGGATGTGCTTCTTTTCTAAGTCCAGTCCCCAGCGAGTAAACGGTCCCAGGTCGGCGGTAAAGCCCAACGCAGCAACAACGGCTTGAACCTTCAGGGTTTGTTCTTCTTGGGTTTCGTTATTAAAGACCACAACGGATTCAATTTCGTCGCCACCGGTGATCTGCTTGACCTCAAAGGGAGTCAAGACCTTTACTCCAGAGGCCAAAATCTTGTCCACGCTGGCTTCGTGTCCGCGGAACGAGGTTCGGCGGTGGACCAGCGTACGAGATGTCGCGATTCCATCCAGTGCCATGGCCCAGTCCAAAGCAGAATCCCCACCACCGACGATCAAGACATCCTTGCCGGCCAGATCATCGAGCTTAGGAACGAAGTAGCGCAAGCCTTTGCCTTCATAGGCTTCAGCATCAGGCAGCGGGCGCGGGCTAAAGGTGCCGATGCCACCGCTGATGATTACAGCCTTTGCACGAACCGTCGCCCCGCGATGGGTCACCACCGTGACGCCGTCAGCATCCTCGGTCAATTCCTCAGCGCGATGACCTAAGTACAACGTCGGCTTTGAGGTTTGCGCCTGCGTCACTAATTCGTCAATAAGTTTTTGCCCCTTGATGGCTGGGAAGCCAGCAACATCGAGAATCAACTTTTCTGGATACAAAGCCGCGACTTGGCCACCAAGTGCGGGCAATGAATCCATCAGCGCAACGCTGAGATTGCGAAAGCCCGCGTAGTAGGCGGCAAACAGACCCGCAGGTCCAGCACCGATGATCAACAGGTCGTATTCGCCGTTTTCGGGCACAGATTCGCTCACGCCTAGATCTTGCCGTGACTGAGCCGTTTCTACTACCCGACGCGCAGATCTGTTACCGAGCCGCCCATTGCATAAGCAAAACCGGACGCTTCCCTAGAGGAAACGCCCGGCCCTGCCCTGCTGCTCGCAATCGCGAGTAGATCTCTAAGACGGAAGTTCGAAGCACTTGCCACCGGAGAAGTAGAAGTTGCCGTGAGCATTGGGGGTCTTGTCACCCACCGATTGGGCTGCTCCTTGGACCTGGCAGTCCTGACGCACGTCATAGGAGCGCGTGGATGCGGCACTAGCCGGTGAGGTGATGAACGGGGTCGCGCCAAGCGCGATGATGCCGATGAGGGCGATCTTGATGCGGGTGCGAGCGTTCATAAGTCAATCCTTTTCAGCCTGAGGGGGAAGCCTGAGACTGACTTATCGGACCGCCAAAAACGCCAATTAAGGATCCGACGCGCAATTAACCCATTCAGCCCAAAGGCTAAAAACCGGTGGTGGGCGCAGAGGGACTCGAACCCCCGACCACTGGTTTGTAAGACCAGTGCTCTAACCAGCTGAGCTATGCGCCCGGGAGCGTTGAGCGTACCCGAGGGCGCATAGCCCGTGGTCGTGCAGGTAAGTGATTAAGCCAGCGCTTCGATGGCTGCCTTGTAAGTTGACGACCTGCCATGCGATCTTGCCGGCCTTGTCGATGATGAAGGTTCCGCGAGTGGAAAAGCCGCGCTCTTCAAGGAAGACGCCATAGGCCTTCGACACATCACCGTGCGGGTAAAAGTCTGACAACAGTGCGTATTCAATCTTTTCGGCCGCAGCAAACGCCTTCAACGAAGGCGCGGGGTCACACGAGACGCCAAAGACCACGGTGTCGTGTCCCTCGAGGACTTCCTGCTCATCGCGGATGGCACACAGTTCGCCCGTGCAGGTGGGGGTAAAGGCAAAGGGATAGAACACCAGCACCACGTTCTTGTCGCCGCGGAAGGAAGACAGCGTGACTTCTTCGCCGTGGTTGTTCTTCAAGGTGAAGTCAGGGGCTTCTTGCCCAACTTCTAACGACATGGTGATTCCTTTGTCCTAGGGGGTGATGTGCTCGCACATCATGCCAAAGCCGGCGCCAGCGCGCAGAACGAGGGATGCAGGGAGCGAACTAGTGGCGAGCAGACTTGGGGGTCATCAAGCGCGTGCCCGACCATTCGGGAGCCGCACTGATGGATGAAGTCTGCGAAAGACCAGCACCCACTGATGCTTCAGCTATGTCATAAGGCTCGACGTGGCCATCGCGACCAGCCTTGGGAGTAAACATCCACACGACGCCACCATCGACCAGCAAGGTCAGGGCATCAACCAAGGTGTCAGTGAGGTCGCCGTCGCCATCGCGCCACCACACCAAGACGACATCAACCACGTCGCCATAGGAATCATCAACCAGGGCTTGTCCGGTGATCCCCGCAATGCCGGTGCGCAAACTTTCGTCAACATCCGCATCGACGCCGAACTCCAGCACGACCTGTCCTGCGGACAGACCTAGCCGACCTGCCGGTCCTAGACCGTCGGTCCCCTGACTCACGCATTCCTCCTTGGTTGGTTCTTCAGGCTCAGTGTGACCCTAGGGAACTCAGTCCACCGCGCCTAGGGCAGGCAACGCAAGCGCATTGACAAGATGGCGCGCCAAAGTCTGGGTGAACAGCACCCCGAGAGCCTGAAATCGCATGGTCGGGGAAGATGGAGTCATCACGCAGGCATTCGCGACCCGAACCGCCTGCACCGCTAAGAGCTGAGGACACCACCGTGCCCGAAAGTAACCTGCCTGACCCAGGCCGAAGCATCATTCATTCGGGCCTGGCTAACCAAATGGTTGACGTTGATCCTGACGAAACCAAAGAGTGGCGTGATTCGCTCGACGAACTCATCACCACTCAAGGGCAGTACCGCGCGCGTTACCTCATGCTGACGTTGTTGCAACGAGCTCGTGAACGCCACGTTGGGGTTCCTTCGCTTCGCAGCACTGACTACATCAACACCATTCCGCCAGAGTCCGAACCGTGGTTCCCGGGCGATGAATTTATTGAACGTCGCATTCGCGCCTACATTCGTTGGAACGCCGCGATCATGGTTCACCGCGCACAACGTCCCGGCGTTGGCGTGGGTGGCCACATTTCCACCTACGCGTCGAGCGCCTCGTTGTATGAAGTGGGCTTCAACCACTTCTTCCGCGGCCGCAATCACCCAGGCGGTGGCGACCAGATCTATTTCCAAGGTCATGCCTCCCCCGGAATCTATGCACGCGCCTTCCTCGAAGGACGCATGAGCGAAGACCAACTCGATGGTTTCCGCCAAGAGCTCTCGCACCCCGGTGGGGGCCTGTCGTCCTACCCACACCCACGGTTGATGCCTGATTTTTGGCAGTTCCCCACGGTGTCCATGGGCTTGGGCGCAATGAATGCCATCTACCAAGCCCGATTTAACAAGTACATGCATAACCGTGGCATCAAGGACACCACACAACAGCACGTGTGGGCGTTCCTCGGCGACGGCGAAATGGATGAGCCCGAATCCTTGGGTGCCATTGGTTTGGCAGCGCGTGAAGAACTCGACAACCTCACGTTTGTCATCAGTGCAAACTTGCAACGACTTGATGGACCCGTGCGCGGTAACGGCAAGGTCATTCAAGAACTTGAATCGTTCTTCCGTGGCGCTGGCTGGAATGTCATCAAGGTGATTTGGGGACGCAGTTGGGATCCGCTACTTGCCGCTGATCCTTCCGGTGCGTTGGTCAACATCATGAACAGCACACCCGACGGCGACTTCCAGACCTACCAAGCCGAAGGTGGCGCATTCGTTCGCGAACACTTCTTTGGTCGAGATCCTCGTACGGCCAAGTTGGTTGAGCACCTCACCGACGAGCAGTTGTACCAACTCCAACGCGGTGGCCACGACTACAAGAAGATGTA
>JAPLBW010000033.1 GCA_026392555.1 Actinomycetota bacterium | reverse complement strand
GCAAAGAATGCAAGCAGGGGCACCCAACCGGGAAACAATCCAACAGCAAAACCCAAAGAAGCAAATAACACGCAGGCGGCCAGGCCATACAAAGTTTTGCGTCGACGATCATGTGATGCGACCGGTCGCGGAACGGAACGTTCGCGAGGAGCCTGCGATGGCGTTCGCGGAGCCGCGCGCGAAATCAACAATTCAGGCGCCGGCAATTGCACCGTACGCTTGGTGGGCTTGATGAAAGCCGATTGAGCGCTTTGTTCTGAAGCTTCAGGAACGCCCAGCAATTGGTTCTCGCGTGAAGTGGTGCGCGCGGTCGGGCGACGGGACAAGATCTTCATGGCTGAGCTAAAACGGTCAACGCTGCGGGACTCTGTTTCAGCATCGTGACGACGAAGCCACATGGGAACGAGGACACCCGCCCACAGTGCCACGATCACGGCATAGACAAGTCCACTTCCCACAGGCACAAAACTACGGCGTTTTCTGGGCTCTAGGCCTAATCAGAGGCGGTGTGTCGCGATTTGTCCGCTTTCCAAACATCGGTGCAGCGACCTCACGCGAGAGTGGATTTCCATCGCGCGAGGAGTCCATCGGGAACCACTTCTTCGCGAGTCACGACATAGGTCATGTGGTCGCGCCAGTCACCATCGATGTGTAAATAGGCACGGCGAACGCCTTCGTAGCGCAGTCCCAGCTTCTCGACAACGCGCAAACTGGCCGAGTTTTCCGGGCGGATGTGGATCTCGACTCGGTGCAAACCCAGGCCCATAAAGCAGTGGTCGATGGCCAACGCGACGGCTGTGGGAGTGATGCCCCGGCCGGCAACTCGCTGATCAATCCAGTACCCAAGGTGAGCCATCGACGCCGAGCCATAGGTGATCCCAGCCACCGTGAGTTGACCGACAAAGACCCCGTCCAAGGTGAGGGCAAAGGGAAGGCAACGGCCGGCCCGCGCTTCGGCACGAAGGCGACTGACCATCTGGCTATAGGTGGGCAACATTCCTATCTCGGTAGGAGGCGCGGTGGCTTCCCAGGGGCGAAGCCAATCGTCATTGCGCCGGCGAACCTCACGCCAAGCCGCCACGTCGCTGCGCTTAATCGGGCGCAATCCCACCGGTCCGTCCTGCAAGGTCACAGGCCAACGATCACTCATGCGTGGCGTCGTTCTAACACCACGACATCCACGGTCGCATCGACTCCGGCTTTACCCACACCTTCAGGAATGATCAACAATGCATTTGATTGTGACGATGCAATCAATGCATGCTCGCGATCGGCTGTAGGCCGCACTGCGTACACGCCCTCTTCAACATCAAGGTTTGCCGGAATGAAACTGCGCGCGTTGACCTGTGTATCAACATCGCCCTTCAGCAGTGCTCGGACGATGGGACGATGCACTGGCTCGAGTCCGAGCATGCGTCGAACCACTGGTCGCAAAATCATTTCAATGGAAACAAAGGCAGCAGCCGGTTCACACGGCACGATGATGACGGGGATGGAGTCCGGTCCCACGCGGCCATGCCCCACCACGGAAATCGGCTCGGCAGACACATCGGTGAACTCCACACCGCCCACGCGATTGAGAACATCGCGCACCACGCCACGGGTGCGCGCTCCCGCGCCGTCAATGAGGACCACGAGGTCAGCGCGAACGAGTTGATCTTCAATTGTGGCGGCCAAGGTGCGTGCATCAGTGGGTAAGGCCGGTATCCGGAAGGCCAAAGCACCAGCGTCTCGCAGGGCCGCGGTCACCAGCGAGCCCGAGGATTCGCTGACCTGTCCCGCGCCTAACGCATGTCCTGGTTCAACGAGTTCAGAGCCAACGGGGATCACCACTACACGCGGGCGTGGATTAACCGAAACGCGATCTGACCCCGCGGCTGCGATGAGTCCAAGGTGTGAGGATCGCAGTCGCGTATGAGCTGGAACCAACACCATCGACTTGCCGAGCACTCCCCCAGCAGGAATGACAAAACTTTCTTGCGTCGGTGCCTGCTTAATGCTGACGCGAGCCACACCACCATCGGTCCACTCTGTGGGGATTACATACTCGGTGCCTTCAGGAATAGCAGAGCCAGCAGTTATGCGAGCACCGAAACCAGACTGCACAGAAATTGCGGACGCATCACCGGGAACGACATCAGCAACGATGGGCACTACGACAGGCGATTCAGCTGAGGCCCCTTCAACATCAACAAGCCGCACGCAGTAACCATCGACTGCGGCGATCGCAACGGCGGGCACATCCACCGCGGACACAACATCTGACGCAACCGAACACCCCATCGCTTCGAGCAACGGAATCTCCAGCGACTCCAACGGTTGAACGGAGTCCACTAGCGAGGCGACGAAAGCGTCAAAGCTCGCGCTCATCCGCTGGAGTCCTGACGCACAAAATCGCGCAGCCAGTGGCTGAAGGCCGGTCCTAGATCTTGATGTTCCATGGCCAATTGGACGACGGCCTTGAGGTATTCCAAGCGATCGCCGGTGTCATAGCGCCGACCACTGAAGACCACACCGGTTAGACCCCCGCCAGCACCATCGAATCCTCGATGAGCCAGCACATCCAGAGCATCAGTGAGTTGAATCTCGCCACCGCGACCAGGAGGTGTCGCTGCCAAAACATCAAAGACAGCAGGATCGAGGACATAGCGTCCGATGACGGCTAAGTCGCTGGGAGCATCGTCAACCGCAGGCTTTTCCACCAGACCATCAATGGTCACTACATCACCGATGAGCTCGCCGACATTGGCACAGCCATACTTTGAAATGTCAGATTGCGGAACGCGCATCAATGCCACGACGCTGCCGCCTCGCTCGGCACGCACCCTGAGCATTCTTTGTAAGAGTGGATCGCGAGCATCAATGAGGTCGTCACCGAGCAGGACAGCGAAAGGTTCGTCTCCAACCGCATCTTTGGCACACAACACTGCATGTCCCAAACCACGAGGTTCGTCCTGGTCAACCGTGGAGACCTGTGCCAATTGTGAAGCAGCGTGGACTCGCGCCAACAATTCGGCATTGCCACTGCGTTCAAGGGCAGCTTCTAAATCCGGATTGGGTTGAAAGTGCGCCAGCACCGAACCCTTGCTCGCATTCGTCACCAAGACGACCTGATCAGGCCCGGCGGCAGCGGCCTCTTCGACGACGTACTGCAGTGCGGGCTGGTCCACTACGGGCAAGAGCTCCTTCGGAACAGCCTTGGTGGCAGGCAGGAACCGCGTCCCTAGCCCAGCGACTGGAATCACCGCCTTGCGCACGTGAGCACTCGTCATGGCACCGAGCCTACCGAGCGCAGTACCGTCAGGTCATGAGCGATGGTGTGGAGGCGGCCACAATCGGTGCCCAAAAGAGCACTCTGCGTGATTCGTTGCGGGCCCAACGTCACACATTCGTGGCCTCGCATGCCGACGAACTTCACGACAGTGCGCTTGAGCTTGCTGAACGACTGGCGTGGTGGACGATGGTTCGGGGCGCAGGAACGGTTACCGCGTATGCCTCGCGTGGCGACGAACCACACACCGATGCCCTTCTTGATGCCATCAAGGCCCAAAGTGTTCGCGTGCTTCTCCCAGTGGTCACCTCCCCAACGCAGCTGCAGTGGAGTCCCTATCTTTCGTCCAACGACCTCGAGCTGAGTGAACGAGGAATCCGCGAACCGAACGGACCTCGATACGAATCCAACGTGCTATCCGGCGTTGACTTGATGATCGTGCCGGCACTTGCAATAACCACCGACGGAGTGCGGCTGGGTCAAGGTGGCGGGTATTACGACCGCGTGCTTTCGCTGATTCGACCCGACGTTCCCATCATCGCCATGATTTATGACCACGAGCTTCTACCCGCCGGCGGCATTCCCCGTGAGGCTCACGATGTTCGGGTGACCCACGTCTGCACCCCCAACGAGGGCCTGCGCGCGGTGAAACCGGCTAGCGCAACGCCTTAGCGGTTCAAGGTCAGGGCGGGCATCGGCACCGAACCTGCTGTGGGGCATCATCGTGCGTAGCAAAAAGTGCAGCCCCGGCTGCAAGAGGTTCACCATCAGTCTTGGAGCGCAAGTGCCCACCTACGAATACGCATGTAATGCGTGTGGCCATCAGTTTGAAGCCGTGCAGTCCTTTAGCGACGATGCATTGACCTCATGCCCTCAGTGCCAAGGCGAATTGCGCAAACTGTCTTCGTCCGTAGGTGTGGTCTTCAAAGGATCTGGTTTTTACCGCACGGATAGTCGCAGCAGCCAATCAGCCAGCGAAACAGTCACGCCCGCGGCTTCCACCTCACCAAGCACCACGGACACCACACCCGCTAAGCCAGCCGACAAACCTGCGCCGGCCGCACCAGCAGGGGACGCTTAACCCCTGCGCTTACGCCGTCATTCCTCGGCCAGTCACGATCATCTGAACCGCGCTCTTAGGTTTGCGCCATGGCCGTCAGGATCGATCCGCGGGAGTACCTCGCCACTGCGCTCATCACGCTTCGGCGCTATTCCTCACAACGCAATCGTCGGATCGTGGCCGCACTTTGTGCTGCACTTGCGGTTTTCCTCACCCTGTCCAACCCCCAAGGCTCAGGGCGACAACGATCCGTGGTGGTCGCCCAACGAGCCATCGCCGCTGGCGAAGTTCTCCGCCTCGCGGACCTCACAACAGTCACGGTCTCTGGTGCACCATTGCCTCAGTCCTTGACCGATCCGGTGGCCGGTGTGGGCCAACGTGCCGCCATTCCCATCCCTACTGGTGGATTGATCACCACCAACCAACTCATCGGCCCCGGGCTGCTCGACAATGATCAATACGCCTTAGTGCCATTGCGGCTTTCCGATGCATCCCTGAGCAGCGTTCTCACTGTGGGCGATTGGATCGACATCTTTGCGACCAAGGAAGGCAAAGAATCATCCCTGGTTGCATCCCGAGTCCGAGTGGCCGCGGTGCCACGTCGCACGACCAGCACAGGATTCACCTCTACTCCAACGGAAAATTCCGTGGTGCTCGTTGCCATCGTCCGCTCGCTCGCGGGAATGCTTGCCAGTGCTGGAGCTTCCTCGCAACTTTCGATCGCCATCCGCGCTTCTGACTAGTCCAGTGGACACTTCGCGCTAACGTGGCAACACATTCATGGCGGGAGTAACAGTGCTTAAGGGTTTCAAGGCTTTTGTCCTTCGCGGAAACGTTCTCGACCTAGCGGTCGCCGTGGTCATCGGCGCTTCATTTACGGCCATCGTCAACTCGCTCCTGCGGGGATTAGTCAATCCCCTGGTCGCCGCGATTTTGGGTAAGCCCAACCTCGATAGCGTCGGGACGTTCACTGTCAATGGCGCTGACTTCAGCGTCGGCATCGTCTTGACGGCGATCATCAATTTCATCGTCGTTGTGGCCGCGATCTATTTCATCGTTGTTATACCCATGAATAAGTTGATGACCAGCCGATTGCTGCGCACAGAAGAAACCGTCGAGGATGCCTCGGAAGAAGTTGTCTTGCTGCGTGAAATTAGGGACGCACTAAAAAACCGTTAACCGTGATGAGGTGGCACTTCGCGCAGGAAACGCTCATCATCTTCGCGGTCGGCGGCGCGCCAATCATCTGAACCCGAATCAGCGGGATCATTTTCGTCCGAGGTTGTTTCTGGAAACAACGGATCGTGGATCACATCGCTAGTCTGACACGATCAACTAAGGGGGTGCCATGGCCATCACTGGGCTGAACCATGTCGGGCTATCCACGCCTGACATTGATCGAGCCAATGCGTTTTACCGAGACGGCTTGGGCTTTAGCGAAATCATATCCTTCGCTTGGCCCGTGGGCACCCCAGGAGCTGATGCCGGCTTGGGACTTACCGACACCGCAGCCAGCGTGACTGTGCTCTTGACTGGCAACTCCTACCTTGAGGTCCTGCAATTCAATAACCCACGGCCGATTGCTTTCGATTCCCTGCCGACGCTGCGTCGCGAGGGGATTAGCCATATCGGATTGGAAGTTACTGACCTGGCCGCTGCGACTGACTTGGTTGTTGTCAGCGGTGGCTCTGTTGATGCGAGCTTGTCCGCGACGAATAACTCGCGACTTGTGCGCGACCCTGATCGCAACATCATCGAGTTACACACATCGTCGCAGGACGATCCACTCGACTACCGCCAGTTGCGCGTTCACACCCCCGGCGGACTTGACGGGGAACCACAGCCCTTCACACCGGCCCGTCGCGACGTCGTGAAGGGCTTAAGTTTTGCTGGGATCACCACAGCACGCACTGCGGATCTGACGGATTTCTACACGCACGCCAACCTCAACCCGAGCAACACATCGTCCTGGGAATCCAGTGCGAGTGCCCCGCGCGCAGCGCTCGCAACAGCAACGAGCGGAACGTCAACCCCTGTGAACGTTGGTAACGCGTACTTAGATTTCATTGAATTTCGTGACCAACCCATCGCACTCAAACCAACGAACGCGCGCATCATTGAGTACGGGTTTAACCACCTGTGCTTTGACGTGACGGGTATTGACGCGACCCATCAAGCCTTGACCCAGGCTGGAATGACCTGCTTTGCACCGTGGATCAATATGCCCGGTCGAACCTCAGCTATGGGCTACGCACTCGATGTGTCCCACAACCCCATTGAGCTGCTCGAGCACCTCAGCGCGCGCTCGATTATGTGGCCAGGCCACTTGTCGGTCTAGGACGCAACAAAGCCAGCGAGGGTGAGCGAGGCGTTGCGCACTGAATCCAACCGTGTCGAGTCGGCCATAATCGCTCGCAAAATGTAATCAGCACCCTTTTCTGCATCAAGTTCGACGGTCTCGCTAGGGGCCATGGTCTTGACGCGGTGATGAGCATTCAAGCTGCCAACGACCATGAGACGAATAAACTCTGGGTCTTCGTTGATAAACACACCACTAGCAACGCCATTAGTGATGATGTCGCGCAAATACTTGGTGATCGCCTCAAAACGTGGCAACCAATGCTGGCCATCAGCGGAGTTCAAGAAGTTGTAATCTGTGAGACCGACGAGTTGGTACGGCGAGGTGACGACGTGCACCATGGCCCAGCGGCAGAAGGTGTAGAGCCGAACCTCAGCCGGCTCATCAAGGGCGGCGACTTGACGCAATTGGGACAACGTGGATCCCCATCCGTATTCCAAGAGTTCCTCCGCGATGGCGGCCTTGTTGTCAAAGTGGTGGAAGATTGAGGGCTGGCGAATTCCAACAGCACCGGCAATTTCGCGTGTTGATGTGCCGAAATATCCATGCTGGGTAAACAGGATGGACGCCTCGCGCAAAATGCGTTCGCGCGTGGAGGACGCATGGGCTGCGGGCCGGGAAAACTCAGTGATGGTCACCTAGCCAATCTAGGGACCGCTCGCGGTCAACCTATCGGCAGGGGGCAGTTGTGCCTATCGTTTAGACCTAAACGATAGGGGTCACGGACCGGAAAGGCTGACCACGTCCAACGGGATCGAGCCGTCAATACGGACCACCAGACCAGTCAACGCACCTTGGCGAACCAAGGCACTGTGAGCTCGTGCAGTCAACGCAACAGCCTGAATCGGATCAAGAACAGCTCGGACGAAATCTCCGGAACCCTTGTCCGCTGCTGGACCAAAGGCAGGTTCCGACAATTGCACGCCATAACTAGTTGTGGCATCGGTTACCGGCCAACCCGATCCTTGGCCGCCCGTGATCGCCCACTGCCTGGTGACATCAGCAGCAAGTCCCACGCGCGGTGAAAAAGAAACGATCGCCAGTTGAAAGTTCCCGGATGCAAGTCCAGCGGCATAGCTAGCAGTGGAAAGGGCTTTCACAGAAATAGTGAGGCCCGCGGACTTTGCCTGACGAGCAACGAGTGTGGCTTGCGCCAATGCATCAGGATTGCCCGATCGAACCAACAGTGACAACTTGCGGGAATTCTTGGGCAACAACGACACGGCAGTTTTCGCGAGTTTAAGATCGCGTATGGGGATCTCAACATTCGCAGCACCTGGCCATCCTGGAGGCACCAAACCACCCGTGGGGCTAACTGCTCCCGCCTGGGTTTTTACCAGCGCCGCAATATCAAGACTGGCCTCAACGGCAATGCGAACGTTGTTATCGCGGGTGGGGACATCAGAGCGAAACACGAGGGCGCTTACCCGTCCGGGCAAGGACGAATCAACCAGTGATGCAGTCCACGAGCTCGCAGGAGAGGACAAAACAGAGGTCG
>JAPLBW010000114.1 GCA_026392555.1 Actinomycetota bacterium | reverse complement strand
TCAACATGAGGGCGCACAGGTCATTTCCCTATCTGTGAGGAGGTAGGTGGTGCTTGGGTTAGGTGAACCTTACTTTATGTTTTTGTGGGTCGCACGCGGGTGAGTTGAGCCCATGAGAACACTAGTAGCCGGCGTAGATGTCCCGCAGGTCGGTCTTGACCACCTTGCCCGAGGCATTGCGGGGCAGGGCATCAAGGATGTACAGCTCGCGGGGGATCTTGTAGCCGGCTAGACAATCGCGCAAGTGCGCATCCAACTCTTCGATGGTCAGGGATTGGCCCGGCTTGAGCACCGCGTAGGCAACGACCTTTTCACCCCACGTTTCGTCAGGCGCACCGATGACCGCAGCCTCGATCACCGAATCCAGCACAACAATCTGTTCTTCAACATCGCGTGGGTAGACGTTCACTCCACCGGAGATGATCATGTCCTTCTTGCGATCAACGATGGAGATAAAACCTTCGTCGTCAACGATCACGATGTCACCACAGGTTAAGAAACCATCATCGGTTGTGCAAGCAGCTGTTGCTTCTGGATCGTTGAGGTAACCATTCATCAAGAAAGGGGAGCGACTAAAAAGTTCGCCAGGAGTTCCGGTAGGAACGGGATTGCCTTCGTCATCAACCACGCGCACTTCAGTCATAAACCACGGATGTCCAACCGAACCAGCTTTACGCGCTGCATCGTTGGGGCGAAGGTTGGACACGATGCCACCTTCGGTGGAGCCGTAGAGTTCGTGAATGTCCACGCCGGCGAAGAATTCCATGACCCATTCCTTCAAGGCCACGGGCAAAGCCGCAGCGTTGAAGTAGATGGTGTCCAGGCTCGAGAGGTCGTACTCAGCCAGCTTTTCTGGTCCCAGGGCCTTGATCATGGACGCGTGGGTAGGCACAAGAAACATGGACTGGGCCTTGTCGCGCTGGACCATGTCGAGCAATTCGGCCGGATCCCAGCGGCGCAACATCGAGACCGTTCCACCCATGGCAACTGGCGTGTAGCCAAACAAGAAGCCAGCTCCGTGATACATCGGAGCCACGGCGATGGAGCGACGTCCAGTTCCCAGGCCCCACTCAATCGAAGAGGTATAGAACTGCAGCGTGCGAGAGCGGTGACTAATCAATACGCCCTTGGGCTTGCCCGTGGTTCCCGATGTGTACGCGATGCAGAACGGATCATTTTCGTGCACGGCAATGCGCGGATGCTCAGTGGACTGCGCGGCAATGGCGACTTCGTAATCAGCACCAAGCGTCGTGCCATCGATGGAGTACACAGCCTTAAGGCCAGCAACTGATCCGTCAGCAACATTGCTCAATGCATCATCAAGAAACAGAGCCTGCGCCGAAGAGTGATTCATGATGTAGTCAACTTCGCTTGCGCTCATGCGTGGGTTCAGCGGAACAAAGGGGTGGCCAGCCCGCGCTAGGCCGGCAGCAAGCTCCATGTATTCGCCGCGGTTGCCGAGCAAAATCGCAACAGGCGCCTTTTCGGGAAGTCCAATGCTGGCAATGAGGTGGGCCACCTGGTTGGTACGCGCATCAAGCTCGGCGTAGGTCCACGTCCGGTCACCATCGATGATCGCGGCGGTCTGGGGCTGGGCAATGGCGAATTCACCAATGCCGTGAGCGATGTTCAGTGAGTCGCCACCAGGAAACAGCGTCACAGTTCCTCCAAAAAGCCGCTACAGGTAAGTGGACATCCTGCCCCAAGCCGCTGGGCCTGACCCGGGTGGGCGGAGAACTCGCTAACCCGCAAGCGCGAGGGCGGAGTCCATCAAGCCGCTGGGCCTGACCCGGGTGGGCGGAGAACTCGCTAACCCGCAAGCGCGAGGGCGGAGTGCATCTGGGTCAGGCC
>JAPLBW010000181.1 GCA_026392555.1 Actinomycetota bacterium | reverse complement strand
GCGCTTGCCGGTCAACCAGCCCGCACTGGGTACATACGCAGCTGGTTTGACCGAACTTGGGCTCGGCTACGGAGCGTTGATTCCGCAGTTCCGGGCGGCCGAAGGCGACGATCTCGGCGATGTGTTGATCACGCAGTGGGTGGCCGAACCAGACATTGACACATCAGATTGGGCCTTCTACGACGACCGCGTAAAGAACTTGGCTGAAGCAATCGTGGCTCAGACCAAGAGCGTGGGAACCCGTGGCGTGCAGCGTCAACGGCGGGCTGCTCGTCGAGCCCAGCTGTTTGCCGCGCTCGACGGCTTCTAAGCCACCAGTTCTAAGCCACCGAGGTCGCTGGTACGTACCCGGCTATTTGTTCCACCGCAATTTCCAGCGGAATCAGCAACTTCGTCGTGATGTCCTTGGCCTTACCGATCCGCAAGCATTCGCGGTAGTAGGTCAAGATCTTGTCTGGTTCACCGTTGAATTTGTTGAGCACCTCAGCCCCGGACTCATGTAAGTCCGTGACGATGGCGCGTGCGTTATGGACCTTGTCAGCCATCGAGACCAAGACGGTCTCGGCAGGAGCCAGTTCAAGACCATTGAGGTAGGTCTGCTTACGTTCGCCGTAGTCGCGATCGGCCTTTTCATCCGAATGCATCACGTCGCTGCATCCGACCACGATCCGGGCGACTCTTTCACCAAAACGAGCGGTGATTTCGGCCGGCGTGACATTGCAATCTTCGATCACGTCGTGCAACAGGCCCGCTATGGCTTGTTCCTCGTCACCGTCAGCTTCCAGCACCAGGCTAGAAACTCCGATCAAGTGGCAGACATAGGGCGTATTGGTTCCCTTACGGGTGTGTTTGGCATGTTTTTCAGCGACATAAGCCACCGCTTGGACATAACGGTCACTGAGAGTGACCAGTGGTTCGGTTGATGTTGTCATCTATTCCCCTTTCTCTTACAGGTTCATTGTCGCACGAGGGTGTGACAGCGAAGGCCGATCGTTTACTCATGTGCCGTGCAGGCTGCTCGCTCAAATAAGAAGTAACTCTTCATCTGGAATTCAGGTGTTGTGCAGACGAAGTAACCATCCCGCTGTCATACCTACGCACTACCGTTTGAGAGATTCACAGGAGGAAACCATGACGATCTCGGATTTGCAGTACTGGAACCAGCGCGACTTCGCTGGCCTGGATTTGGTTGGCGTTGACTTCTCCGGCTATCGCTTGGAGACCGCTGACTTTTCTGGAGCAGATCTCACCGGCGCTAACCTCTACTGCGCTGACCTGTCGGGGGCTAATTTCGCTGGGGCCACATTGGTGGGCGCCAATCTGACGGGGTGCAACATCACCGGGGCCCACTTTGATTACCGCCACCGCGGCGAAGCTGATTTCTCCGACTCGTACATTGATTTTGCCCCCTGGACCATGGGCCAATTTGTGGAGTTAGAACGCTCTTAGCGCACGTCCGACTTCTTGACCCCTAGCAACGACTGCGCACGCGCCTTCCTCTTGCCCTGACCGGCTACGGTTGACCTATCGAGTTGACCTAGGGATCGGACCGGTACGTCATGAGGCGCCAGGCATTGTTGTGGGTGGGGTCGTTGGCCGCACTCACCTTGATTGCTGGTTGCTCATCGGCGGCAAAGAAGGAGCCGACCTTTGCCACAAACGGCGTCGTGGTCACAACCAAAGCCTTTCAGGACGCCTGCATTGACCGAGGCGACCGTCAAGTCACGATCACTGACTCCATCGGCATCGCCGTAGCCATCACTCAGCTCAATAACGGCGACTTCACCCCTGGAACGGATGCCGTCGAGGCGCAGTGCACCGAGACCTTCGACTTCCCCGCTGTTCCTGAGCGTGATACCTACACGATCACCGGCTCCAACTTTCAAAAGAGCATCAGCCTGGCCGAGCTGAAGGCTGGCAACATTCAGCTCGATGTCGTTGGGGATGGCATCGTGGTCAAGACCATCACACCCACACCGATTCCGACACCAACGCCCACTCTTACGCCCTCGGTCACAGATACCCCCACTCCAACGCCAACGCGGACGGTCACTCCCGTGCGGCCGCGTCCAACCAGCCAGCCCAGCGTTGAACCCACGTTGCCCAACCTTGGGGCTTCCATCACATCGGCTTACAAGGCAAGTGACGGCGCTTGTTTTATCTACCCCGGCAACATCCTTCGCCAAACCTTCTATGCCGTCCTTGAAGTCAGCGGAAGTCATGCGCAAGATCCGTGGGAAGCATCGGCTCCCGACACTGCAAACTATGAAGCGAGCCCAGAGGGTTCAACGGTCATCAAAAACACGAAAACTCTGGTGCGCAAGCGCTTCGCTTTTTACTACTACTTCTCAAACAGCAAATCCACCACCCTGAGCTCGATTCGCTTCAGCAACGGCATTGACTTCATCAAGTCGCTGTCACTCCCTGGCGGATTGACCTTCAGCAAGGGCGGCTGCAAGAGCCTGAGTTAGTCCTGTCCAGCCAATCCAGATAGCGGCCTCGTAGAGCGTGTTCGGGCTCGGCCCCGAAGCCACCTCGCGTCAGCGATGCGCCTGTAGGTGTGTCTCACCTAGCGAAATCCACCAAATAGGTTAAAAATTGTCACAAGTGCCGTAACGCTTGGTTACGACCGCATCGCTATTTGGAGTGTGGAATGAATGGACTTTTCGACGTTAAAACATTGACCGATGGCCAATTTGAGGTTGTCTACAATGTTTTGTCTTTTGGCTTCGCCTGCATGTTGGCAACAACCATCTACCTCTACATCAGCACCGGCCGCGTTCTACCTAAGTATCGTCAAGCGATCACTGTCGCGGGCACCGTCACCCTGATCGCCCTGTATCACTACTGGCGCATTTTCGATTCATTTGTGGCCGCCGGCAACGAGGGAACGTTCAACGAGGCATACCGCTACGTTGACTGGATCTTGACTGTTCCGCTTTTGCTTCTTGAGACAGTTGCCGTCCTCGCGTTACCAGCAGTGAACCGTAAGTCACTCATCAGCAAGCTAGTACCAGCATCGGCACTGATGATCGTCTTGGGGTACCCAGGCGAGATCTCTAACATGACGAGCACCAAACTTGTTTGGGGAGCCTTGTCGACGATTCCGTTCGTATTCATCCTCTACGTGCTCTACGTGGAACTAGGCAAGTCCCTTGACAAGCAACCGCCTGAGGTGTCGGCATCCATTGGACGCCTACGCATCCTGCTTATTGCGACCTGGGGTGTTTACCCGATCTCCTACCTCATGCCCGTTTTTGGCCTAGACGGTGCGAATGCCTTTGTGGGCAGGCAGATCGGCTACACCGTTGCTGACGTCCTAGCCAAATGTCTCTTTGGGCTCACGATCTACAAGATCGCCAAACTCAAGAGCGCACAGGACAGTCCCGAATACGCCAAGGCTGAACTCGGCGAATAGTTTCCTCAAGTTATCGGCGTCGCCCCGCATAAGGGACGGCGCCGATAACTGTGTCCACTGCCTGATTCGTAAAGCGGAGCGGAAGAGTCGGCCGGTAGGCCGGCGGTATTAACGCTTGTCGAGGGTCAGCGATCGGTGGTGATCTTTTTCCGCCATGCGATCGCGCAGGCCAGGGCCGCGAGCAGGGAGCCGATCCCCAGGAAAACGCGATAGTAGGTCAGGCGAGTGTTTGACGGATCAATCGCGTCCAGGCACGGAATAGCGGCCCACAAGAGCGGCGCAATGATCGCAGCGCCCACCGCAACCCGGCCGATCCGAGGAACCAAGTGCTCGACGTGACTGATCACGCCAATGGAGACCAGCACTGCGCCTACGGAACACAAGACCCACGGGCCACTGCCGGTGTCGCTAGTTAGTCCAAAGTCGCCGAACCCCCAAAAGACCAAACCGAGTGCGCCAGCAATCAGGGACAGGAACGAGGCGTGCACCGTCACTCGCACCTTCCACGGAACACCAGCGGCGTAGTCGGCGATGGTGGCCTTCATCTGGATCTCCTTGTGGACGGCGATCAAGGCCACACCTAGACCCCCGAGCACATACGAGGCGCCCGCAACCCAAAGCACGTTCTCGTTGGAAACTTTGGCCGCAATCATCAAGCTCCCGACGCAATTGAGGATCGCAGCCCCAGTGATCAGCACAACCGCACTGCGTCCGATGCGAAAACTCAGGTGCTCAACATGCAACACGATCGCTATCACCAGCAGCAATGTGCCCACGAATGCGATCAGAGCACCCACTTGCGAGAATTGCCCAACCAGTCGTAACGGGTTACCGGCACCATAAAAGACTAGGCCGATCGCTGCGAGAAGTAACACAGGCGGCGAAGCATGAATGAGCGCGGACTCGAACCGTTGTTCCTGCTCGGTCAGTTCCGTTTCGGTCACGATGGGTCTCCTTGTTGTTGCTCATGTCGCTGGGCCGGATGACCAAGTCAGTTGATACTTCCCCACCGCGGGTGGCGGTG
>JAPLBW010000080.1 GCA_026392555.1 Actinomycetota bacterium | reverse complement strand
GGTGACGTTGCCCAACCCTTGGGTTGCTTGGTCAGCGATGGCTTCCCAGATGTTGCCTTCGTCCAACTCTGCATCACCGATGAAGGCATAGAAGCGAGAGTGATCCCGCGGACCAAAGTGGTCATCAACGTAACGGCGAGTCAACGCAGCAAAAAGCGGGGCAGCTGCGCCCAAGCCCACGGACCCTGTGGAGAAATCAACATGGTCCGGGTCCTTGGTACGAGAGGGGTAGGACTGCAATCCACCCAATTCGCGAAGGCGTGTGAGGTACGAGCGATCCAATTGACCCAAGAGGTATTGGATGGAATGGAACACGGGAGAAGCGTGCGGCTTGATGGCGACGCGGTCAGCAGCATCAAGGTGCGCAAAGTACAGCGCGGTCAGCGCGGTTACGAGCGAGGCGGAGGAGGCTTGGTGCCCTCCGACCTTGACCCCATCACCAGTGTCGCGATCGTGGTTGGCTGAATCGACCATGCGGATGGCCAACCACAAGATGCGCTGCTGGATCTCGTCTAAGACGTCGAGGTCAAGGTCGGGATCGAGTGCGGGCTCGTTGATGACGGTTACGGCTTGGATCGATTTCATGCCTTAACCGTACCAACGAAGGGATCGGGCCCTAGAGCCCTAGCCTCACGATCGCTTGATAAACAAGCCACCAATGAGTTCGAAGACACCAAGGACGATCAGCAGGATGGCCAACCACCAGGTCAGGATGACCAGCGAGGACAGCGGGGCAGCCAAAACGATGATGGCGGCGATGATGCTCAAGATGCCCGAAAAGATGGCCCAACCACGGCCGGGGCTCCCCGGGCTTGTCAAGCCGGCAAACAGGCGAGCCAGACCATTAAAGAGCCAGCTCACACCGATGAGGATGGCGACAAGGGCGATGGCCTTTGCGTCCGAACCCGGCTGAGAACTAATGATGTTCTTCAAAAAGATGATGCCCAAAATGAGCGAGCAAACTCCCGAGACAAAGAAGGCAGCTCGACTACCGCCATCAAGGTTGGCTGTGAAGCCACCAATGATTTGGGCAAGACCTGCAAGCAGGAGCCACAGACCGAGGAAGAACGTGATGGTAACCAGCACACCCTTGGGGTACGAAAGAAGCAGTACACCAATGATGATGGAGATCAGTCCGTTGCCGATGACAAGTCCCTTGGAACCTGCAACTGCGGTGACTGAGGCGGTGATGGAATCAGAGCCAGTAGTGGCTGTTTCATTACTCATGTACAAAATGTCGCACAACTTACACAGCAACTAGGCCAAGACACGCTAGCGAGAGGCTTGAACGCCCAACTGCACAGCTTCGGCGACGAGCGCAAACACTTGTCCGCGTTCAATAAGGAACGCATCGTGTCCAAATGGCGAGGAAATCAAGCGCAATCCCCCGACGGTTGAAGAAATCTCGTCCGCAAGTTGCTGCTGTAGGTACAACGGATAAAGGCGATCGGTATCAATTCCAGCGATGATGACCGGAGTAGTAATACCCGCGAGTACCTGGTTTACCCCGCCTCTACCGCGGCCAAGGTCCCACGTAGTCATCACGTCGGTTAGAGACACGTACGTTCCGGCATCAAAACGGCGAGCCAACTTGTCGGCCTGGTGGTCAAGGTAAGACTGCACTGCATAGCGGCCCTGCCCCAGCGCATCTTCGTTGTCCTGCGGCTCATTAGAAAAGCGCAACGCAAGTTCTGATTCGCTGCGGTACGTCAGGTGCGCAATGCGTCGAGCAACACCCATTCCTGAAACTGGACCGCGCGCTTGGTCGTAGTAATCGCCACCATTCCACGCAGGGTCAGAAGTGATGGCGTGCATTTGTGTGATCTGAGTGCCAATTTGATCAGCTGTTGCCGCAGCTCCTACGGCAACGATGAGAGCGCTTCCTACTTCTTCGGGATATTCAACGACCCATTCAAGCGCGCGCATCGCTCCCATGGATCCACCGATAACCGTGGCCCAGTGCTTTACACCCAAGTGCTCTGCCAGTCGCTTTTCAATGCGCACCTGGTCGTTCACGGTTACGCGGGGAAACCGCGATCCCCACCGCTTGCCATCTGGAGCAATCGATGATGGACCCGTAGTTCCTTGGCAGCCGCCCAGAACGTTGGAGGAAACGGCAAACCATTGGTTCGGGTCGATCGGACCATCAACCCCGACGAGACCGTCGAGCCAACCGGCCGTTTTGTGGCCCGCACCGGCTGGTCCATTGACATGGGAATCACCCGTGAGGGCGTGCAAAACAAGAACTCCATTGGAGCCATCGGCATCCAGTGCGCCCCACGTTTCGAAGGCGACAGTCACCTCTGGCAGGTGTCCACCTAGCTCCAGGTCAATGGAGCCAAGTGAAACAAATTGCCGTTGCCCCACGACGTCTCCTTCCAGCCACGCACCGGTGACTGGAAGGAATTCGTCGTCGTGAGAATGCATGGAGTTAGGCGCCCTTAGCTGCCCGGAATCCAGCATCGAGGTCAGCCAAGATGTCTTCAATTCCTTCGATACCCACAGCCAGTCGCACCAAACCTGGTGTCACACCAGCAGTTGCGCGCTCTTCATCGCTCAACTGTGAGTGTGTTGTGGAAGCTGGGTGAATCACCAACGAGCGGACGTCGCCGATGTTGGCAACATGGCTGTGCAGTTCCAGCGCATCCACGAACTTCTTGCCGGCTTCGATTCCACCCTTGATTTCGAACGCCACGACGGCGCCCGTACCGGCAGGTGCGTACTTGCGACCGCGCTCGTACCAAGCAGACGACGGCAGACCTGCGTAGGCGACCGACTCCACTTCATCGCGCTTCTCAAGCCATTCAGCCACACGCTGTGCATTGCTGATGTGGCGCTCCATGCGCAAGGACAGCGTTTCGATGCCCTGCGCGATAAGGAACGCATTGAAAGGGGCGACTGCGGGTCCCAAGTCGCGCAGCAATTGCACGCGCGCCTTGATGATGTAGGCGATGTTGCCAAGGGCTTCTGCATAGACCAAGCCGTGGTAGCTGGGGTCCGGCAAGTTAAAGCCTGGGAAACGATCAGGGTTAGCTGCCCAGTTGAAGGTTCCACCATCAACGATGGCACCGGCCACTGCCGTGCCATGTCCACCGAGGTACTTGGTCGCTGAGTGAACGACGATGTCAGCGCCCCACTTCAAGGGCTGAATCAGGTACGGCGTAGCAATCGTGTTGTCCACGATTAATGGGATGCCATATTCGTGTGCAACACCGGAAATTCCCTCAATGTCGAGCACATCGTTCTTTGGATTCGAAATCGTTTCGCCAAAGAAAGCCTTCGTGTTCGGACGAATGGCGTTCTTCCACTGCTCAAGGTTGTCGGGGTCATCAACGAAGGTGACTTTGATGCCGAACTTTGGCAACGTGTAGTGGAGCAAGTTGTACGTGCCGCCATACAAGCTCGGGCTGGCGACAACATGGTCACCGACTTCAGCCACGTTCAAGATGGCCAGCGTCTCGGCAGCCTGACCACTGCTAACCAACAAAGCGGCAACTCCGCCTTCGAGAGCGGCAATGCGCTCTTCAACAACGGCCTGCGTGGGGTTCATGATGCGGGTATAGATGTTGCCGAATTCGGCCAGGCCGAATAGGGCCGCCGCATGGTCGGTGTCGCGGAAGACATATGAGGTGGTCGAGTAAATCGGCAACGCACGCGCGCCCGTGGTGGGGTCAGCCACTTGGCCGGCGTGAATCTGCTTGGTTTCAAAACTCCAGCTGTCGTTCATGGTCTTTTTTCTCCTAGATCAGGTAGGGCTTAGGTGGGCGGGGCTGAGGGAATAAAAATGGGGGCATGCAAAAGGCCGGAAGGGATCTTCCGGCCTGGCTCAATGTGTCACGCTCGTTGACAACATCGATCCATTCCGTCAGGGCAACACATGCAGCTCGACATTCGACCGTAATCAACGGTCCGTCGAGAGATGAGGATGAGGGGCTTTGGCACCTGCAAAAAGTAGCACGGTGACTTGAGCGAAAAGATCTCGGTCGCGGTTCAACTGCGGTATTGCGACTGGTTTGCAACTAAGCGTCGCGTGCTGGCTCGGTCGCTGAGACCTGCGTCACTAAAGGAGCAACAACGCTCAGTCGACTCGCTGCGACGATAGCCACAACGCATACCGCAGTCATCGTGACAAAGATGCCCAAGAACGTCACCTGTTGCTGGCCCGCAGGCGCGGTACCGATTCCATAGATGACACCGGCTAATGCAGTGCAGGTTAAGACTCCGGCTCCATCGCCGAGTTGCAAAGCAGCTGAATTTGCTCCTTGCTCCTCCCCCGATGACATCCCCAACACCCACACATTCACCGCGGGAATGGTGATGCCCATTCCGAAACCACCAATCGCCCACGCCAGGCCGGCAATGATCGCCGGAGCGGGCAACGTCACCGTCAGGGTCATCAACACAATCCCAACGAACACACACAGCGCACCGACAATGATCAATCGATCCCGGTGAATCGTCAGGTCAGGACGCCCCTGCCACCACGAGCCCACAAACCAGCCCAGCGATGAAGTGGTCAAACTCAATCCCGCCAGCGTGAGGCCTAAACCTCGTTGGTCAACAAGCATGAGGGGAACAAAGGCTTGAGCACCAAAAAATGCCCCCGCTAAAAGTCCGCGTGCCCCGATAGCGCTAGGAAGTCCGCGAGCCAAGCGCAAGGAACCCTTGGGCAGCAGTCGTTGCAGGGCAAATCCCACGATGACTAATCCGATGAGCGCTTCACCGGCACCGATCAAACCAAGGCGCCGGCCACCGTCCTGCACCAAAACGGCACCCGCCGCAAGTGAGGCAGCCCAACGCGTGCGACCACTGCGACTTGATTGCGCTGTCTGCGCACCGGCATCAGCAAAGTCTTTATCTTGCGCATAACCAATGCCGCCCGGTCCCTCTACAGCACTCACCAAGGGCCAGACCAAGAACATGGCAATCACGACAATCGGCACCACCGCAAAGAAGACCACCCGCCACGTCCAAAACTCCGCAATCGCGCCGGCGATAAAGGGTCCCACCAACGACGGCACCACCCACGCTGCTGCCAGAGCAGAGAAGACCTGCGGTCGAATCTTGGCTTCATACCCGCGCGCTACAACGACGTAGACGGCGACGATGGCGGCCCCGCCGCCTAAACCCTGCAGAACCCGGCCGATGACAAAGATCGGCATCACTTGCGCTGTCGCACACACCAACAAACCGACGGCGAAAACCATGAGGCCAGCGATCAGCGGGAGCTTGGGCCCCTTGCGGTCGCTGTAATCACCGCCCGCCACCGTTGCGACCAACGTGGCAATCACGACGCCATTGAAAGCCCACGCATAAGCGCCCAGTCCGTTCACGGCCTTCACCGCTTCTGGCATGGCAGTTGACACCGCGATGGTTTCAAACGCGGCGGCTGTGACGACTCCGGTGATGCCCACTGTCGGCCTCAGCAAGGAACCGGAAAATACTGCCCTCAGGAGTTGTCCTCACCAGATCCGCCAGGGGGAAGATTCTCGAAAATCTCTTTGCACTCCGGGCACACCGGAAACTTGCCAGGATCGCGATTAGGGATCCACACTTTGCCGCACAGGGCAATCACCGGCGTTCCGGTGACGGCGCTTTCTACGATCTTTTCCTTTGCCACATAGTGGGCGAAGCGCTCATGATCACCGGCCTCTACTTCGTCAAGGACCGGGTTTTCCAAAACTGCGGTTGAGCCACCATCAGGGCGAGCCAGCGGGTCAGTACCGGGAGGAGCAAAAGGATCAGACATCGACATGACTCACAGTCTAGAGCGCACAAGTGCACCCGGCAGACGTAGATAACGAACCCATTACTCCGCAAGGAAACCGGATTCCCACGGGCGGTTGGCTTGCCTTAGGTTGGGGGAATGGCTTCCCCCACCCGCTGGCTCAGTGCAACCCTGGCAATCTGTACTGGGGTGACGTTGATAGCTGGGGCTGGTCAAGCAGCTAACGGCAGTGAACCACTTCCATCAGCTCGGGCCGCGACGCAGACAGTGCAGGCCTCGGCTGTTCTTAAACCAGCGATCTATCGCGGACCCAAAGCGACCAGTGGCAAGGTCGTTTACCTGACCTTTGATGATGGGCCCTCGCGCTACACACCCGCGGTTCTTAACGTCCTGAAGAGCTACGACGCGAAAGCGACGTTCTTTCTGATTGGTAGTCAGGTTCGCACGCGGGAGGCCACCACGCGCCGCATTGCGCGCGAAGGCCACTCGGTGCAGGACCACACCTGGCGCCATCCCGTTCTCACTCGGCTCAGTTCCACTGAGATCTCAGCGCAGTTCACTCGCACCAACCGTGCGATCCGTCGCCAAGGAATCCGTCAGCCCGTATGTGCACGTCCGCCCTATGGTGCATTCAACAACCGCGTTCGCCGGGTCAGCCAAACGTTGGGTATGCGGACGGTTGTTTGGAGTCTTGATACCAACGACTGGCGACGCCCTGGAGCCAGCACTATTGCCCGTCGCGTCTTGCGTGGGACTAGCAACGGTTCCATCGTGTTGATGCACGATGGCGGCGGGAACCGAAGCCAAACCGTCACCGCGCTGAAGACCATATTGCGCACACTCAAGGCCCGCGGTTACCGCTTCGAGACCCTGCCGGCCTGTTCTTGACCACTTCGCGGTTCCACGGCGAGGAGTTTGCGCGCGCGCTGTGATTCCCGGCTTGTTTAGGCCGGCGAGGCGTCCCATTTACACGAGAGCGTGACACCATTAACCCTTCACCGTACGAAGCGAGAGGAACAGAAGTGCTGTCCACCTGGCAAGGTCGTTCTTTAGTCAAAGAGCAAGACCACACCAGCGATGAGTTCATTGCCTTGGTGGCTTATGCCGCTGCCCTCAAAGCAGACCGAGCGGCCGGAGTGGAAGAGCAACGCTTAGTAGGCCGCTGTATCGCCTTAATCTTTGAAAAGACCTCGACTCGTACGCGCGCTGCCTTCGAGGTGGCCGCAGCCCATCAAGGCGCCAGCGTGACTTACCTTTCTCCCGATGGCTCGCAAATTGGCCACAAGGAATCAATCGCCGATACCGCCAGGGTGCTCGGGCGCATGTATGACGGCATCGAATTTCGCGGCTCGTCGCAGGAATCTGTTGAGGAGCTAGCCCGCTACGCCGGGGTCCCGGTCTGGAATGGCTTAACCGACCGCTTCCATCCCACGCAGATGTTGGCGGATGTGTTGACCATGCGCGAACACAGTGGAAAGCCGCTCGACCAGATCGCCCACACCTACATCGGTGATGCGCGCAACAACATGGGTAACTCCACCTTGATCACCGGCGCGTTGCTCGGGCTTGATGTTCGTCTGTGCGCCCCTGCATCACTGCAGCCTGAGGAATCCATCGTGGCCACCGCGCAGGTATTGGCCGAAAAATCCGGGGCCCGAATCACCATCACTGACGACCTGGATGAAGGATTGTCTGGTGCTGATTTCGTCTCAACCGATGTCTGGGTGTCGATGGGTGAACCCAAGGAAGTGTGGGCTCAGCGCATCGCCGACCTCAAGCCCTACCGCGTGGACGCCCGCCAACTTGAACGCACCGGTAATTCAGACGTCAAACTGATGCACTGTCTTCCGGCTTATCACGACCGCCGCACCGAAATTGGTGAGCAAATCCATGCATCCTTTGGACTCGACGGAGTCGAAGTCAGTCACGAAGTTTTTGAAGCCAACGCGCACGTGATTTTTGATCAGTCTGAGAATCGAATGCACACCATCAAAGCGATGATGGTCGCCACCCTTAATCCCCCAGCACTTTAAGCACGGAAATAACTGAGCCCGCCGAGAATCTCGACGGGCTCAGTAGGGGGAAGGAAACTTGTCTAGGACAAGCGTTGCTTCAGGCCATCTAGTTGCGCGAACAGCTCCTTGGGAGTGTGCTCACCAAACTGCTCAAAGTATTCCTGGGTCAGGTCGGCTTCAGCCGTCCATGACGCAACATCCACCTTGAACAACTCGGTGATCGTTTCGTCGGAGATGTCCAAGCCGTCAAGGTTGAGGTCTTCGATCTTGGGCAAACGACCAATGGGGGTTTCGATGGCGTCGACCTCGCCGTCCAAACGACCGATAATCCACGCCAAGACGCGGCTGTTGTCGCCAAAGCCTGGCCAGATGAACTTGCCTTCGGCGTTCTTGCGGAACCAGTTGACCTGATAGATCTTGGGCAACTTGTCAGCCTGAGTTGACTTGCCGACCTTGAGCCAGTGGCCCCAGTAGTCAGCCATGTTGTAGCCACAGAAGGGGAGCATCGCGAAGGGGTCGCGTCGAAGCTGGCCCATCCCACCGACAGCAGCAGCCGTCATCTCACTGGAGACCGTGGATCCGACGAACACCCCATGGGTCCAGTCAAAGGACTCGGTCACCAGGGGAACGTTCGTGGCGCGGCGCCCACCGAACAACATGGCATCAATCGGGACACCTGCCGGGTCCTCCCAGTTCGGTGCGATGGACGGGCACTGATTTGCAGGAGCCGCGAAGCGCGCATTGGGGTGGCTTGACGGCTCGTCCGAGCCTGGTGCCCAGTCCTGGCCCTTCCAGTCGATCAGGTGCGCGGGCGCCTCTGGAGTGAGGCCCTCCCACCAGATGTCGCCATCGTCAGTCAGCGCCACATTGGTGAAGATGCAGTTGGCATCAAGGCTGCGCACCGCATTGGCGTTGGTGTTCATGCCCGTGCCCGGTGCAACGCCGAAGAATCCGGCCTCGGGATTGATCGCATAGAGCCGACCGTCATCACCGAAGCGCATCCAGGCGATGTCGTCTCCGACCGTCTCGACCTTCCAGCCTGGCACCGTGGGCTCGAGCATTGCGAGGTTCGTCTTGCCGCACGCGGATGGGAACGCCGCGGAGATGTAGCGCACGCTGCCCTTGGGCGAGGTGAGCTTCAAGATGAGCATGTGCTCAGCAAGCCAGCCTTCGTCGCGAGCCATCGCGGAGGCAATGCGCAGGGCAAAGCACTTCTTCCCGAGCAGAGCGTTGCCACCGTAGCCGGAGCCGAAAGACCAGATCTCACGAGTCTCGGGGAAGTGCACGATGTACTTCGTGTCGTTGCATGGCCACGAGACTTCCTCACGTGCATTGCCCTGCTCGTCGATCAGCG
>JAPLBW010000229.1 GCA_026392555.1 Actinomycetota bacterium | reverse complement strand
GGCGACGGGACTCGTAGTTTCCCCCCTCACGATCGTTCTGTTGATTTATCAGCGCACTGTGCTAACTCCTGCCATTGACCTTCTGCGCGTCGTTGTGGTTACCGGAGTTGGCCTAGGAGCCTGGGCTGCCGGATTTAACTCAGTAATGGCTGTCTTGCTGATGTCTATAGGCTTGACGTGCATCTATGTCATTACGTGGTTTTTAGGTCTGAGAATTGTCTCATCCAGAACACACGAATCTCCCCGGAATTGATACCCCATCGAACCGAACCTGTTCCGATTTTTTAGCACCACTGGTTGGTTAACGAGTTGGTTCCTGTGCATGTGGGGGATCAATGCACCGATAGCGTCTGCGGGATCTGAGAAAACACAGTTGCACATACCGTCCGTTAGCACTCGATCCCGACGTGGTCTGGGTCGCGCTAGGCGGGGCCTACGAAAATCTCTGTTCTACACTACGTCCAGACCTGAATAGAGCTGGGTCAGGACCTCAGCTTGTCTCGCCCAACTAAGCTCCGCAAGGCGCTCAATCGGCAGGTTCCTGGGCGCATTCATGCAATCCTGAACCGCTGCTGTGATCGATTCAACACTGAGATCAGCACAGACACCTAATTGATATTGCTCCACGTAGCGCTCAATTTCGGGCAGGCGGGATGCGATAACAGGTAGGCCAGCAAAAGCATAAGTGAACAACTTGTTAGGCAAGCAGTAGCGTTCATTGAGACAGCTATCTTCGATCAAGCAAAAGCCGCCCGTGGCTTCCTGGATGAGATAAACCAACTGGTCAGGTGGGACCATTTCGTAGCGATGGATGTTGCCGTTGGAATCGGAAGCTCTGTCAATCGTTTCTCCTAGCGCACCAGAACCAATGAAGGCGACATGTGCCTCCACGTCGGCTCCCGAGAAGGTCTCGAGAAGCAACTCGATTCCCCGCCCCATTCCAAGACCGCCCACAAAAACGAAAAGCGGAATTTCCAGGCCGATTTCCAACTGGACCCGTAGCCCGATCTCGGATCCATTTGCGGCTAGACCGCGAACAGTTTTGGTTTCCGGGGAGTTCAGAATGCAGGCCGTGGGTTTGAGGCCTAGGTTCCTGGCGTACCAATCCGTGATGGACGGGCTTACAGTTATCAACCTATCAATTCGTGGCCAACAGTAACGTTCAATAAGCAGGGTTGCCTTGGACAGGGCCGGACTTTGCCCCCCCTTGTCAGACTCCAGCTCATGAGCGTCGTAAATCAGGGTTGACCGGAGCAGCACCTTGGCCAATGCTCCTGCGGGAAGCACCAACGTGTCGTGACAGTGCACGATGTTAGGGCGCAATCTCAACATGCCCATGACGAATCGGGTGTTGACTTCCAGCATTAGCAGGGCATATCGCGCTGGGCGCCAAAGCCAGGAAATACGCCCTACAAGGATGCGAATCTCACTCAGCACGAACGGCCCCTTCACCTCGCGTAGATCGGGGGACATCTTTTCCTGCACCCCATAGGCATGCACCTCCAGATCGGGCGATTCACTGAGAGTATTTAACTCACGTAGGATGCGGACGTCCGAGGGGATGTGCGTGTGGGTCAAATGCAGGACGGTCAGCACTTCATGTCTCCTTATCATCGTCACAGTTGGTCTCCGTGCGGGAACAACACAGATTGGTACTGCTTCGCGAGTTCCCCGTAGCCCCTGTTATCCAAGATCCAGGATCGTCCACGCTGACCAATCACTGTTAGTTCGGCCTCAGTCATAAGCGAGTAACGAAGGATGGCAGATCGCAACAAAGATGCATCCCCAGCCGGCACAAACGTCCCGCATTCCGCCTCGTTAATTATTGAGGGATACCCAGAATACGCAGCGACGATTGGCTTGGCCGCGAGCATGTAATCGATCAGCTTATTAAGCGACAGGCCGTATTCGTATATTTTCGAATTTGCGACCGAAAGGAACAGAAGGTCACATCGGCTAAGAAAATCGTGGACCTGAGACCTAGGTACACGCGGTGCGAATGTGAGATTTGGCAGGCGACCGTACTGATGAATGTAAGACTCGCGAAGCTCCCCGTCGCCCAGCATGACAAAGTGGATGTTCGGATCGAGCTGCATCGACTCCACGCATTCGAAAAGCACCGACATCGCGTTCGCTCTACCCATGCTACCCGCGTAAGCAACCAGAAACTTGCCTGTCGGAAAGTAGGCCTCTACGTAATCCGCCGCCAGAGGCGTGGGTGTTTCAAATGCTTGTGTGTCAACGCCCATCGGGATGCAGTGGGTGGGCAAGTCTTGGCCAGTTACCTGCGCAACATGCTTACCGAGGTTTGGCATCGTGCCAACGATCACGTCGGCACGATGGTAACCACACTTCTCCACTGCCCCCAACAAACGTGCGAGGGGATTGCGGGCTCCAATTATCCCGTTTTCAACGATTGTTAGCGGCCAGATATCCTGCACCTCAAACACCAGCCGGGCCTTAAATCGTCGGCGTAGCCGGATGCCGTTCAGTACGGTGAGCAGAGATAGGCTCGAAACCACAATGACATCAGGTTTGGGCAACGCGGCCATTGGTAGCCATAGGAGCCGGAACTCGAAATCCAGCCAACTCAATACCCGCCTCATAGACATGGCATTGATGTACTTAAACGTACGAACCCGGCATACAGTGATCTCCTCGCGTTCTTCGATGACGTAGGCTTGGTGTGCAAGGGGTGCGTTGAACTTACCCATCGAGTCCGAAGTAATTATCAGCGTTCGGTAGCCCATACGGGCAAACTCGCGCATGAAGCCGTAGCCACGACCTACAGGATCGCCTGCTGAAGGCGTGAGCACGTACTTAGACACGTACCAGATGCAACCTGACATAGGAAAATCCTAGTGCGTTTGTGGATTTTTTTGACAGTGTTGCACACATAAGCGAAGTCAAACCCGACCACATCGAGATACCACTTCAGGTCGCTCGAATCGCGACCACGCCGCTCAGTATTTTGGGCTAGGGAATCCAAATCCTGTCGATTGATGACCTTTTCAGAGATGATTCCAAAGATCCCACACATGTGATCTAGTTGCCTATTCCCCGCGGCTCCAGCACTCTGCTTCATCAGCCATAAAGCAAGGTACATTAAGAACAATTCAAGTTCACCCCGTATTGCCACGCTTTTGGTCTAAGTTTCAATCCAACTACTTCAGGGGGAGCGGAAATGCCTGAAGGTCACCCCGTTTTGCTGTCCCAGGCCCACATGTCCAACCTGGAAGTTGAGGCACTGCAACGTGCGGTGAACTCTGGATGGGTCGCCCCTCTTGGCCCTGAGATCGATGGTTTTGAAGCGGACATCTGCACTTTCACGGGAGCCACTCACGCGCTGGCGCTTTCGTCAGGCACCGCCGCTTTGCACCTGGGACTCCTCGGGCTCGGAGTCAAGCCCGGCGACGAGGTCATCGTCCCCACTCTCACCTTCGGCGCCACCGCCTTCGCCGTGACCTATGTTGGTGCCACACCGGTCTTCATCGACGTCGACACATCGTCGTGGGGGATGGATGCTGACCTGTTGGAACAGGTACTCGATGAGCGTGATCGTAACGGCCGTCAGGTGGCAGCGATCATTCCTGTTGATCTTTTTGGCCGCACCGCGAACTACGACCGGATCCTGCCGGTCGCTGCGCGGTTTGGTGTGGCAGTCCTTGTTGATTCGGCCGAATCTCTGGGTGCTACCCACGGCGATGATTCAGCCGGAACCATGGGACAAGCGGGCGTGTACTCGTTCAATGGCAACAAAATCATGACAACATCCGGTGGCGGGATGCTGGTCTCGAACAACGACGAGCTCATAGGCAAAGCACGCTTTCGCTCAACCCAGTCCCGCGAGCCGTTCCCCTGGTACGAACACGAAGAGATTGGCTACAACTACCGACTCAGCAACATATTGGCAGCTCTTGGCCGGGCCCAGCTCGAACGCTTGCCCGAGATGATCACCCGGCGAAAGCAGATCCAATCCTTCTACGGAGATGCTCTAGGTGGCATTGAAGGACTTAACGTCACGCAGGATCCCCCATGGGGAACAGGCAACGCTTGGCTCACCACCATCACACTCGACAGGGATCTCCGCCGTGGAGCCCCCACCCTCATTCGCGAATCCTTGCAGCTGCACAACATCGAGTCGCGGCCCATCTGGAAACCTATGCACCAGCAACCGGTCTTCGCCAACCACCAGGTGCACCACACCGGGGTGGCTGATCGTCTCTTTGAGGAGGGTCTGTGTTTGCCCAGCGGGGCGGGCCTGACCGACAGCGATATTGCGCGCGTGGCCGACGCGGTGAAGGACGCCCTACGTTGAAGCGGGAACAGCCGAGGAGCGCACGCACTTACCGAGGCGGAGGTAAGCGAGCCTTTGATGTGGTGGCCGCGAGCGCGCTGCTGATTGTGTCCGCGCCAATCCAGGGAGTTGTGGCTGCTCTGGTGCGAGCAAAACTTGGCTCACCGGTGCTGTTCAAGCAGGAACGCCCAGGCCTAAATGGTCAGACCTTTCAGATCCTGAAGTTCCGCACCATGATCTCTGCGACCGACGAAAAAGGACAGCCCCTACCCGATGACGTCCGCATGACCCGCTTCGGTCAGTTGTTGCGCAGCACCAGCCTCGATGAACTACCCGAACTGTGGAACGTGGTCAAGGGTCAGATGAGCATGGTGGGCCCCCGCCCACTGCTCCTGCATTACCTTCCCCGCTACACACCTGAGCAAGCGCGTCGTCATGAAGTACGTCCAGGAATCACTGGTTGGTCACAGGTCAACGGGCGCAACAGCGCTAGCTGGAAAGACAAACTGGAGATGGATACTTGGTATGTGGACAACGTGTCGCTTGGCCTTGATCTCCAGATCCTTGCCAGGACGCTTCGCACAGTCTTCACGCGAATTGGCATCAGCACCGAGGCGCACGCGACGGCACCAGAGATCCTCGGGCAAGCTAGCGACGATGACTAGTTACTGACGTTGAATGGGCTTTGCCGGAACACCCGCAACAGTCATACCGGCAGGAACGTCCCGGATTACTACAGCGCCGGCACCAACCGTCGCGCCAGCGCCGATGGACACTTGCGGATTCACCGCCGCCCGGGTGTACACGGTGGAGCCGTTGCCCGCGCTAACGCCACCGCTCAGGCTCACCGCTGGCGACAACGTGACGTACTCGCCTGCTGTGACATCATGGCCGATTGTGCAGGCAATATTTATTTGCGCCCCTACACCGAAACGAATGTTGGTAGTCAGAATTGACCCAGCGCCAACCACCGATCCAACACCGAGATGAACATCCGAACCAATAAGCGCCGATGGATGGACCAATGTTGCTGGCCTCCAACCCCATTCGCTGAGCTCGGCATCAAGGCGCCGCCGAATCGTGCCATCACCGATAGCCACGATGTAGTGCACATCAGCCGGCACATGGTTGCGTGCAGCGTCTCGACTACCGAGGTATCGCAGGTCAAGCGCTGTAAGCAGGCTTGTGTCTGGTGCACCATCGTCAATTATGCCCAGCAGTTCCCAGGACTGTGGGGTGGCGAAGTTAATATCGCTTACCAATCCTGCTACTTCTCGACCGAAACCACCAGCGCCAACGACGACGATGGGGGGAGCGGAGCTCATCGTCGACATCACAGACCCTCTCCCTCACATGCGCTGTTTCATCCGACTCAATTAAAGCTGTGGCAAATCCGTGCCCTGCGCGTTGGTTCGGTACTCGTTGCTCATCCATCGTGCCACGATCTGGTCTGGAACTAAATCCTCAGGGGATAGATGAATGGAATCCACCTTAACTCGGCTGATCAGCGGATGGGTGGTGGGTTCCTGCTCTTCGCTGCTGTCCATCAGATCTTCGTGCAACTTTTCGGCTGACCGCAGGCCGGTAATCTTAATCTCTATGTCGTTGCGACCCGACATGGCGATCATCTGTTGTGCCACGTCCATGATCCGTACCGGCTCACCCATGTCAAGGACGAGCGCGTCACAGTTGTAACCCAAAGCCGCAGCCTGAATGACTAACTGGGATGCTTCCGGAATCGTCATGAAGTAGCGGGTGACGTCGGGATCGGTGAGGGTAACTGGACCGCCGGCCGCGATTTGATGCGCGAAGGACTCCAACACCGATCCGCGCGAGCCCAACACATTGCCGAAACGCACTGAGACGTAGTCCCCCGGGGCGGTCTCGGCGTAACCGGCGGTTACTCCCTCGGCGGTGCGCTTGGACACCCCCAAGACGCTAGACGGATTGGCGGCCTTATCAGTTGAGATGTTGACGAACGTCTGGACGCCGACAGCAGCCGAAGCTTTTAACACATTGGCTGTACCGAGCACATTCGTCTTCCACCCCTCCTCGGGGTACTGCTCCAACATCGGTAAGTGCTTCAGCGCAGCAGCATGGAACACCACCTCGGGCTTGAGCCGTTCAAAGTGGGCCTGCACCACGGACCCCTCACGAATGTCACACAGGACCAGATCAGGGCTTTCCATCAGCGCACGTCCATGGATGGACAACTCCACTGCGTGCAGTGCCGACTCGTCGCGATCGAGCATGATCAACTGGCTCGGGCCAAAACGATGCACCTGGCGACACAACTCAGAGCCGATCGACCCACCAGCGCCCGTGATCAATACACGCCGGTTACGCAGAATGTGCGCTATTGAATCAAGTTCTAGATCAACAGAGCGCCGGCCCAAGAGGTCGGTCACGTCAAGGTCGCGTAGATCGCGAAACCCGATGTGGTCCCGCAGCATCTGTGTCATACCCGGCACGACCTTCACTTCGAGGCCACATCCTTGAGCCAAGTCGTACAAGCGACGGTGTAATGCAGCATCACCCGATGGCGCAGCAATCACGAGTAGTTCCGCCCCCACTGACTTAGCCAAACGAGGTAATGCCTCGCGATCACCCCGCACAGGGACACCGTTAATGCGCAGGTGTCGCTTGCCCTGGTCATCATCTAGCAGCGCGACAGGAATGAATTGGCTCGACGGATCGAGCAACATCGAACGCACCAGTTGACTCCCGGCCTCACCGGCCCCGAACACCAACGTGGGACGAGCCGATTGCGGACGTCTAGCACCCTCGCGGATCAAACGCACCGTCACCCGGGCGCCACCCATGACAGCCATCGCGACGAACAACGCCACAACTAAACTCCCCAGCGGAATCGCGCGCACCGTTGGGGATGTGACGAGGTCAGCGAGGAAAGCCACACCAGTGACCGCCAAAGCAATCCGAAACAACGTCAGGATCTCATCAAGACTGCCGAGCCGAAAGCGACCTTGGTACAGTCGAAATCCAGCGCCGACCGCAAGTTGGGTTACCACTACTAGAACGGACAGCCACACAACACCATCCCAAGAAGGGGAGGCATCCGCCAGGTCGTAACGGAGGGTCACAGCTACTGGTAAAGCCAAGCCCCAGGCCATAGCGTCAACAAGCGGTAGAAGGGCACGTCTATAGCGCCACCGGCCGAGCTTGTTAATTCGCTTCATAGCCCCCCATCATTTAGTCCTTGCCTTTTTGCTGGACCAAACATGAATCAAGACTATCGCCACAACGCGCTGAGCGCGGGCTGAACTGCAAAGGGAAACCTCTAAGACCCCAACCTCGAGCTCACCTCATGGCCGCACGGTCACCGCCAAGGCTCAATGGCCTCAATTCCATTGACAGTCGTGGTGGCGGGGCGCACTAAGGGCTGGTCCGACTTTCACCCGCTGGTAGATCGACGAAGAGCGACGACACAGTGAGTCCAAGTTCAGTCTCATCCTCCAATCCGACCGGCTTGCCGTCAAGGGTAGCTTCAGTAAACCCAGACCCGGCCCCAGTGAACACATTGAGCCAAACCCGGTGAGTGTTGCGAGGGGTGCCCCGTCGATTCGATGTCACGTAGTCCGGAAGGCCCTGTTTAGGCGCAGTGTTGGTTAGGCGAACATCGATGGTCGCGATACCGGAACCATCATCATTGGGTAAGTAGGTGTAGTCGATATCACGGTCAAGGTAATAGTCGAGTTTGCTGGCAGACCCATTTTCCGTCACCACACCGAGAAATGGTCCAGTTGTTTGCTGTGGCAGCGCGCCACCCACAGGTAAACGAATCAGCCCATTCTGAACAACCTCATCTGTGCTGTAAACCAGGAGCCGATTTTCGCTCACTGCTCGTTTTAGTCCATCCAACAGTGCACCAGGATTAACACTCGGGGTGAAAATCGCACCGGCCGCCTCCCTCCCGACGCGAGCGAAGTACTCATCGCGTTGCACTGGATCGTCAAAGCGAGCGTACGACTTCGAGAGCAAGGTGGGAACCAACGTGGACGCCGTAAGTACTTCACCGTCGGTCAAGGTGATCGGGCCGGTGGCTGTTAGGAAGTAGGACAGCGCAACTGGATCGGTCAAGATCACTCCGTCTAGGCGTCGGCCTCGGGCGTCGGCATACATGTCCAGATACACCCGCGCACCCGTTGGGTGATCGGGTGAAGCGTTGGCATTGGCAACGTAAGTTGTCGGCAGGTAGTCCCCATACCGCCGAGCGAAGTCCTTGCCGTACTCGGCCGGATCGCGAGGGCTAGACGTCTCGGGGAAAAACGAGTTCGATTCAAATTGATCCACGCTGAGCACACCGTTGCGCGCGGTCAGGATCGCGACGGCACCCACGATGCCATTGCTCCCTCTAGCTTCGGAAGGATTTGCGATGACGAGCAGATACTCCTTCTTTCCCTTAGCCCCGAGCAAGGGTGGGGCAATCTCCGAGGCACCGGCCGCCAGATTGATCGTGTTGGCCAAATCAGCGAACTGCGCAGTGGCTTGGTCCTTCGCTGCAGTCAAACCCACCTGCTCACCCCACCAACCGCAGGTATTGACTCCAGCGATCTGTTGGTCCGCAGTCGCTAACGCCTTAGCTGCGTTCGAGGCCGCTTGGCCAGCCCGCTTGACGACGACGAGATCCACAACACCACCGGCGAATACCCGACTGGGGGTGAGATCCGAAACCACGGCCGTGGCTTGAGGCAACGCAGTGTTTACGAGGTCATCGGCTACCACGGTCAGATCAGTCGCAGCCCGAGGCAAGCACCCGAGGATTGGAATCCTGCGAGCCACAGCCCACAGCGGGTCATCTAGTCGATTGCGTGCAGACGAAGCGGCCGAAGCGGCTTGCTCAGTAGCCAGTGCAATCTTTTCAGTGGCATCCGGCTCGGACGCTGCCTGACGAGCCTTCGTGACAGCCAACCCTGAGTTTTGAAGGTCGGCACGTGCCTGGGTGGCAGACCAACCCAACCATCCTATAAAGGACAAAATACCCACAAGAACCAGACTCGCGCCTGCGACCAGGATCCGTTTGCGCTGCATGCAGGGGCCTCTCCGGGATAGGACTGTGCCCGATTAGCAGTCTCAAGGTGTAGGTAAATCGTCCAAATAGACTTAATGCTATGGTAAAATTTTGATAAATCAATAGAAAAGATAGGGAAATGATGAAGAAGCTTTTAACGGCCTCCTTTTTGACCGTAGCCTATATCGCCATGGGCGCAACAGTTGCGTGGGCAGTTCCCCCCGGCTACAGCCTTAACCCGTCGGTCAATGTAGCGGTCTCGTCCTCAACAGTTGCCCCTGGAGGATCCCTGACCGTCACCGGGACAGGATGGTTGCCCGCTAGCTCGGTGTCGGTGTGGATTGAGAGCACTCCTGTATTGCTGAAGTCTGGCGTGGCCGTTGACAGCAACAGCGAGTTCACTACCTCCGTCATCGTTCCAGCAGACATCGAGCCTGGTCCACACACCATCTTCGCCACTGGTACCACTACTACTGGTGAAGTTGGCGCGGCTGCAAGTGCATCCATCACTGTGACCGGTAGCACTCCCGATGGCTCCGGTGGCTCCGGTGACAACCTCGCGGCGACCGGCTCAAACATCATCCCCATCGCTGCTCTAGGTGGAGCACTTGTTGCTACGGGCCTGGGTACCGTTGTATTGGTGCGCCGTCGCTCGCGTGCCTAACCATGGCCCGTTCGTCAGTGCAGTTTTATCCAGCACTGGGTTCTGTTCACGTTTTTACTGTTATTCCTCTCCTTTGCTTTGGGAACCCCATGCCTGAGTGATCTGCTGAGTCAGCTGGTCAATCTCATGAAACGAGCGCCTAAACCTCCAGCGACCACGCCCCATCGGGTCAGCAATATCCATCTCAGAGCCGCCTGCTGAAGCCCAAGCCGAGAATTCACGCCCCCACGCGAGCCGGGCCACCCAGGTCTTCACCGATTCCGACGTCGCCCTCGGCGCCATCACCGCGCGGTCGGCAAACTCACGATAGGTGAACGTACGCTCCCAGGCACTCGGAACTTGTTCAACGATGGCCATAACATGACGGCGCGACATGCCAAGTACGAGGTCAGCGCCAACTGTGTCAATGAGTCCTGGTGACAAGCGCGTGGCCAGATGCTGGCGCAAGTCCAGACCAGCCCGCGCACACACGCGCACCGCTTGCGGATCAGCAGGTTGAGTCATCGCGAGCACCCCCGCCGACGACACTTGGGCCCGATTCTCCAGCGATGCCTGTAGCAGAGCTTGGGCCATCGGACTCCGGCACAGGTTGCCGGTGCACACCACCAACACTCTAGACACAGTGTTCATCAATGTATTTGTTCAGCGGCCTGGCGGCACAACATCGGGCGCGGTCGAAGCGGCAGGTAACTTGCGGCGGTGTGTCGAAGCCGTGGGGTTTTGTCCATAAGTGTACGTGTATTCCGCGCCGGCCTTATCGCGATTGAGGATGAGTCCTGGCAAGTGCGCCGACACCTGATCCAGTAGTTCAAGCGCACGACGCACCTCGCGCCGGTTCGAGCTTTTGCGCCTCACCACTAGCACAGTGCCGTCAACCAAACCCGACACGACAAGCGGATCGGTAACGGGCAGAACCGGGGGGGTATCAATGATGAGCAAATCAACAAGTGCTGCATAGCGATCAAGTAGGGCAGCAAAGGCTTGTGACGACAACACTTCAGCCGGATTAGGAGGGACGGCGCCAGCGGTTACTACACCCAAGCCCTGAGCCCCCGCAACATGCTGAATTGACTGCTCCAGGGTCGCTTGTCCGAGCAGGACGTTCATCAATCCAGGGCTAGAGGCAAGGCCAAACATACGTTGCTGGCTAGGATTCCGCAGATCGCTGTCGATGAGGATGACCCGCTGGCCGGCTGACACTGCAGCCAGCGCAATGTTCGCAGCAATGGTCGACTTGCCTTCCTCGGGTAGAGGCGAGGTAACAGCGATTCGCGTCAAGGGGCGATCTAGTCCCAGGAACTGCAACGACGTCCGCATCGTTCGGAAGGACTCCGCAGCAGCCGAACGGGGATGGGACATGAGTAAGGGTGGGGTGCCAGAAATATCCTTGGTCTCAGGAATGAAGGCCAACACTGGGACGCCCGGAGCAGTGGTCTCAAGATCGGCTTTGGACTTCACCGAGTCGTCGTACTGCTCCCGTAACAGGGCCAGCCCAACGCCCAGACCAAGGCCCAACACCAGCGCAAGCGCCAAGTTTCGTAACAAATTCGGCTCAACGGGCGACTCAGGAATCGTGGCTTGCCCGACAATTTGCGCCCCACCAGTGCGCAATGCTGCGGAGACCTGTATCTGATCTAACAATCCTTGGAACGTCTGCTGCTGCACAGTCAGAGCACGCAGGCTCTCATCCTCGGCTGCTGTCGGTGTGTCGGAGCCTTCCTCGATCTCTTTCGTGAGTTCTTTTAGGCGATCCTGAATGGTCGCGAGTTTACTGCGCAACTCACTACCGGCGCCTGTCAAATCATTGACCACCTGCTCACGCTTAAAGGCCACGTATGCCTCAGCGATTGCATTGGCGGCGCTAGCCGCAATGAATGGATCAGTGCTTCGCGTAGCGATTTCAATGATGTTGGTCACGCCAACGGTACGAGTGGAAACGGCGACACTCTCCAAGGACACATCTGCGGCGATCTCATCCGCCCTCTGCTGCACGGGCTGACTCTCGATCACCTGACGTTCAGTGTCAACGGATCGCGCCGTATCGCTCAAACCGGGTGCGATCTCATTGAACAGGGAGTCCGAAGCGCGCTGTTGGACCAAGATACGGCTAGTGGACTCATAGACGGGAGTCATGGTGAGCGAGTAGGCCGCGGCAACGACGAGAGCAAATAGGGTGCACAAGATCACTGCTAGCTTGCGGCGCGAAAGAATTGCAAGGTACTCACGGATTCCGTTTTCTGGCCCCACACTGTCCATGCTCAAATGCCTTCCCCTCTAGGTGTGCCAAGTATAGGCACCAAAGCGTGGATACGGCCCCGATGTCCATGACCGGTGCGTACAAATAAGTCGTGACAATGTCGCCAGCGGCCCACTGGCAACACACCCCGAGCCCATCACGTTCTGAGAGCGCTGATGCATCGGCAGATGTGGTCACAAATGTGGGGAAAGTTTTTTGGCCCTTACGTGTAATGGGAGGAATTGATCAAGCTATGTACCCGGCCTACAGGCCGACTCGTCCGCCACCCCTTCAAACTCAAACCCTGGAAGCCGTAACGGTCCAGGGTTTTAGTGTGGCGTGCTTGAGTTTTCAGACTCCGGATGCGTCGGTGTGATGGTGGATTAACTTCCAGGTTCCATCTTCAAGACGAAAAATGTTGGTAGCCCGGTGCACCAAGTTGCCCAGCTCGCCAGTCATCCTGTGGTCGGTGCCGACTTCGGTGCAAAAGCTGTAGCCAATGTCTGAGCCTTCAACGATGGTCACGTCGTTGGCCACGAGGTTTCCGCCCAGGTTCAGATTGGCCTGCAGCGTGAAGTCATCGCGAATCGCTTTGGCGCCCTTGGATGTGCCTCCGAAAGGCCCACCAAAAGTGGAGTCGTCAGAATCGGACCACACATCGTGCATCGGAGCTGGGTCACCGGCAAGCATGACGTTCAATGCTGCGTAAAGATTGTCGTGGGCCTGCTGAATGTTGTTAGACATCGCGCGCTCCTTGGCTTGGGCTCGTGTGAACCGGTTTTATCAAGTCTAAGTCATCGCTTAGATTCGTTACACCCCTTGGAAAATGCTTTCCCTGGGTTTTCGTGCCCTTACTGAAACCGAAAAGGAAGGAGAGAACCCGGCCTGCAGGCCGACTCGTGAATTGGCAGAACGTCACTTGTCAACGGTCAGCTGATGGGTCCATAACCTTCAGGCCACAGTGTGGTGGGCCACGCACCAGCAGGCCAGGAATCAATCTTGCCAAAGTGCTGAGGAAGAATCGCGCCTTCCAGATTCGAGCCTGACATGTTCGCGCCGGTCAGTTTCGTGCCCGAAAGGTTCGCGCCCGTCAGATGTGCACTCCACAGATCCGCACCGCTCAGGTCCGCATTCGACAGGTTTGCGCCGCTGAGATCAACTTCGCACAAGTACGCACGGCACAGGTTCGCGCCACTGAGATCAACTTCGCATAGGGTCGCACG
>JAPLBW010000051.1 GCA_026392555.1 Actinomycetota bacterium | reverse complement strand
GGTGATCAAGGTGTTAATACACGTGGACTTACCAGCACCCGTGGCACCAGCGACCAAAACGTGAGGCATCTTCGCCAAGTTTGCGATGATGAAGTGACCCTCAATGTCCTTACCCAGCGCCACCATCATCGGGTGGTTTTGAGACGTGGCTTCCTTACTGCGAATCACATCACCGAGCTGGACCACATCGCGATCGATGTTGGGGATTTCAATACCAATAGCGGACTTGCCAGGAATGACATCAATGATGCGCACATCGGCGCTCTTGACGGCATACGAGATATTGCGCTGCAAGGCGGTGACTTTTTCCACCTTGATGGCCGGGCCGAGTTCGACTTCGTAACGCGTGACGGTGGGGCCACGAGTAAAGCCGGTGACTTGCGCGTCAATACCGAACTCATCTAAAACACCGCTCAACGCAGCAATGATGGTTTCGTTGGCCTTGGAACGCTCCTTGGGTGGTTCACCCTGGTTCAACAAGTCCTTTGGCGGCAAGCGGTACGCCTTGGTGTTGCGCGGACGAGCAGCCGGCACCGGCGCAACTGCGGCCGGAGTCGAGGCCGTCGCTGCCGGTGCACTGTGAGCAGCAGTTGCCGCGGCCTGAGCTGCAGCAATATCGGTCAAACTGACTTCGATCGTGGGGTGATCGGGGCTGACCACGAAATCTTCGATCGGCTCGTCGATTTCCTCATCCACCTCGTCCGTACCAGCAATGATCGGGGAATCAAAGGGGCGATCGCGGTCGGGGTCGATCTCAAATTCGGGCTCGACTTCTTCGTCACGAGCAAAAAGTGAGGACAGGCCGGTCATACGCCAGGCTTTTTGGCCAAAGGTTTCGTATTCCTCGTACTCTTCGTCGTCTGCATCGTCGTCGGCGTCTTCTTCTTCATCATCGTGATCGCGCAGGTCAATGACGTCTTCTTCTTGCGAACCAAAGCGCGCGAGGAGCAAACCAACGAGAGTGCGGCCATGCGCGGTGACTTCATGAACCGGCGTTGCTGTAACGACCAACAGGCCGAAAATGAAAACCAGAATAAACAGGAAACTAGAAACCCAGGTGCCTACCGCTGCAACAGTTGGCGAGGAAATAAAGAATCCGAGGTAGCCCGCGCCTTGACGCACTGCGTCTGCGCCGTCGACGGGTTGCGGTGATCCCGAGATCATGTGGGTCAGGCCCAAAAGGGCGACAAAGATGGCGGCGATACCGATGGCCATGCGACCGGTCTCGGAGCTTTCGTCGGGGTGACGCATGAGGCGAACACCCAACGAGAACACGATGAGCGGAACAAGCCACGCGATGCGCCCGCTGGCGCTGCCGATCAGGAACTGCAGGACTTGGGAGAGGACTCCGGCGCCACTGCCCCACACCGAAACACCCAGCACGACCGAGCCAGCAATAACGCCTAGGGCGATGCCGTCACGGCGGTCTTCGGGGGCGAGCTCGCGCTCAGGCCGACCGATGCTGCGAACCACCGCACCGACGGCATGAGCGATCGCCAGCCACAGGGCGGTGAGGGCTCGGCCAAAGGCTCGAAGGATCTTGTAGCCCAGGCCAGGTG
>JAPLBW010000166.1 GCA_026392555.1 Actinomycetota bacterium | reverse complement strand
AAGGATCCATCTTGCCCAAACGAAATCGCGCGCATGAAGTAGTAGCGAAAGGCATCAGAACCAAAGTGATCGATGATCGAACTAGGAGCGATACCCGTTAGCTTGCTCTTACTCATCTTTTCGCCACCGACGAGCAACCAACCGTGAGCAAATACCTTCGCTGGCAAGGGCAAACCCGCGGCCAAGAGCATGGCTGGCCAGATCACCGCGTGGAATCGCAAGATGTCCTTGCCCACCAGGTGAACATCGGCGGGGAAGGTCGATGCAAATTTCGATTGACCGGGCTCGTCGGTGTCACCAAGACCCACAGCGGTTGCGTAGTTCAGCAACGCGTCAAACCACACATACACAACCTGCGATTCGTCCCAAGGGACTTTTATTCCCCAGTCAAACGTGGATCGAGAAATCGAAAGGTCATCGAGACCGGAACGAATAAAGGACAAGACTTCATTTCGTGCACGGGCCGGCTCAACAGCACTCGGGTTCGCCTCGTAGTGATCAAGCAACGCTTGGCCATAGCGACTCAAGGCAAAGAAGTAGTTGGTCTCCGACAGCATTTCCACTGGCGTGCTGTGAATGGGACAACATTTTTGCCCCAGGTACTCGCCCGTTCCATCGATGAGGTCGCCGGCGACCTTGTATTCCTCACACCCCACGCAATAGGGACCTTCGTAGTCCCCTTGGTAGATGTGCCCAGCGTCATAGAGCGACTGAAGAAATGCCTGTACGCGTTCGGTGTGACGCGGCTCAGTCGTGCGAATGAAATCATCATTAGCCACATCAAGGGTGTTCAATACGGGCTTCCATGCGGACTCAACCAAGCGGTCGGCCCAGTCTTGTGGCGAAACGCCATTAGCTTCTGCAGTGCGCAGGACCTTTTGACCATGCTCATCGGTTCCGGTCAGGAACCACACGTCTTCGCCGCGTTGACGGTGCCACCGCGTCAGCACATCCCCAGCCACGGTGGTGTACGCGTGACCGATGTGGGGAGCGTCGTTGACGTAATAGATAGGCGTCGTGACGAAGTAGGTCTTGGGTGAACTCACGCGTTGATCTTACGCGTGAACCCATTCAGCATCCTGCACGCACGCCCGCTGGTGCTGGACTAGTGAAGGGTTCCAGCCCATTGACGTGTGCGCCGTCCGCGCAACCGAACCGATTCCCAACGGGCACCGGCAACGAGCAAACCAACACCCACCACCGCCAAGGACACCCATTGCGGAAGTAGCGCAGCCGCGTCAGCGATTTGTGCAATAGCGATGACAATGACGGCAACCACACCTGGCCAAAAAACTCCGGCCCAATGGTTGCGGCCTCCCACAATCGCGAGGACTAAGCCAAGGATGAGAAAACTGACAATTCGAATGAGCGCTTCCGTTGATGGCGCTTCACCAGCACCAGCACTTCGCGTCAAGGCGTCTTCCAACACCCACGCGACGGGAAATAGCAAAACCGCAGTGAGCGCCGGCGCCACACTGCTCCACGTGGAGACCACATGGTCATGCTTAAGCAAGACAACGAGCATGCCGACCAACAACAACGGCACCGCAATAACGATTCCGTGCAACTCCGGACCCAGACCCCACTGATCGATGTTGAGCCACTTCCACGCGAGGTGACCGCCTTCGGCAGCAAGCGCTCCGGCAAACCACAGGGTCCACACTGCAGAACGCATCCGCGCTAATACCGCGAGCAAACCAAACCCTGCGACGACTAGGGCCGTGACGGCGGCGGGTTCAGCAACGGTGATGTCAGCGGGATAGCGATTGACATCGTTAAGCAATTGCTGGGACCACAGCAGGATTACTGCAAAGCCGGTAAAGGCGGGCAGGCTGGTGGGCTTGCCTGGGCGTAGGCGAACCAGTACGAGGTGCAACACCACACACACGGCCACTGCTGTCAGCGCCACACCCAATCCCGTCCACCAGGGGTAGTCATTTCGAATCCACGCCGTGACGGCAGGTCGCGGCAGATCGCTGAAAATTTTCCCATTGACCACTGGTTGGGCAGTGGCAGCAAGGAATGGCAAAACAAGAGCACCCGCACCAGCCACGGCCCCAAGCCGAATCAGAGTCCCACTGGTAAATCGAACGAGCGATTCCTTACCTAATTCAGCTTGGCTCCACTGCGCGCGGGCCATCACGTGAATGGCCGCAGCCACCAAGGCCACTGCCAGCAGCGCTGCTGCAGGGATCAAGAGGAAACGGTTCTCGGGATCGTGCGCTGCCGCAAAGGTTCCGACGCAAGAGACCACCAAAAGCGCCACAGCACCTGTCGGATAAGACCACCAGCGAGCACGCAAAACACGATCAGTCACTAGGTACGCCATGGCACCAGCGACGGCGACAGTCACAACTACAAGCCGAGCAGTTGGCCCAGCATCGTTGAGTTTGCCCCCTGCAGTGGCGGCAATTACACAGGTTCCTATAAACCCGGCGACAACCGCGAACCACTGCCACGGAACTCGATGCCACGAAAGACGTTGATCACTAATGGCAAGGGCAGTAAACGCACCCGCGGCGGCAAGACAGACTCCCCCAACCCACCAGCCCACCCAGCCAGGTGCTGATTCAGCGGCGAGGATTGGTGCGGCCGCTAATGCGATCAACCCCATGTGCGCAAAAACCACCGCCGTCAAAACCGCGGCTGCTGGTTGGCGCTGAGCTTGGCGATAACTCCACAACAAGCCAAGAAGGGCTGCTGCCACAACAGACAAAGCTCGCAGCCATGGCGAGAGGGCATCTGAAGAAATCCAAAAACTTGACGTGACGACCAACAACAACACGCCCATGACTGACAGCGCACTTGCCGTACCAGGAATGCGACGAGCCAAGCGATAACCACCTGCAAGCGCCCCGACACCAGCAACCACAAGTACTAGGAGTTGGCCCACTGCGCCAAGAACATCCCAAGCAAAGGCCGTAAAGGCAATCGCTGCGGCCACCAAAGCGAATACGCCGGTTCCTAAAATAAATCCGGCAGCCGTGATTCCAGGACGAGCCGGGCGCGGTTCAGCAATTTCTGGGCGAACTTCGTCGGCCGCCACTACCGCGTCGTCAGCACCGTGTTCCAGAACCCACAAACGCTTGGTATCAATCCACTGCTCAAGATCACTCAGATATTTCAATTCCGCTTGGGCAGCCGACGACAACTGCAGGCCACACGAAGGGCACCGCAGATCCCCGTTGTGTCCTGCACTGGTCAATTCGTTGGAACAGCGCGGGCAGTTCACCAAAGTTGTAGTCACGTATGCATGATGACACCCAACACCCCAAAACCGAAGGCCTTTAGGGGTGGCCTTAGGTCCGTACTTTTGATGGCGCGCCTACTGCTGACGCTTCGCGTCTACCACCGCATCAAAAACATCGCGCTTTCGTGCACCCGTCGAGTGCGCCACGTCGGCGATAGCTTCTTTACGGGTCATTCCCGCGCTTTCTAAGGCCTGGACTTGAGCAACCCACTGTGCCGGATCACCCACGGCGGTATCGCGCGAAGCACCTTGCACGACGATCGTGATTTCGCCCTTGACCCCGTCGGCGGCCCATTGCCCAAGCTCAGCCAACGTCCCCCGGCGGATTTCTTCATAAGTCTTGGTCAACTCCCGGCACACTGCAGCCGGTCGATTGCTTCCGAGTACGTCCTTCATCGCGGACAGGCTGGTCGAAAGTCCTTCATAGGTCTTGGTCAACTCGCGACACACTGCGGCTGGTCGATCGCTGCCGAGTACTTCCTTCATCGCGGACAGACTGGCCGAAAGTCGGTGCGGTGCTTCAAAGAAAATCATGGTTCGAGTTTCGGGCTCAAGTGCTTGGAGCGATTTCGTTCGCTCGCCGGCTTTACGAGGCAAAAACCCCTCGAAACAAAATCGATCACTCGGCAATCCGCTCACAGCCAGTGCCATTAACACAGCCGATGGTCCAGGCAAGGCCGTGACTGCAATTCCAGCGTCCACCGCAGCTGAGACCAACCGAAAACCAGGATCGCTCACGGACGGCATCCCCGCATCGGTAATGACAACAACCGTCAAACCTGCTTTCAGGTCAGCCACCAACCCCGGCGTGCGCTCGACCTCGTTGGCTTCAAAGTACGAAATCACCCGACCGGTGGGCACAATCCCCACGTCCGAACACAGGCGCTTAAACCTGCGGGTGTCTCCAGCCGCGATCACATCCGCACTGGCGAGTTCACTGATTAGGCGGGCCGATGCATCCCGAAAGTCACCAATCGGTGAGGCTGCAAGAACTAGACGTCCACTCATGCCCACATCTTGGCACTGTCGCCCTACGATGAAGTCGT
>JAPLBW010000062.1 GCA_026392555.1 Actinomycetota bacterium | reverse complement strand
GAGGCCTACGCCCTCCTGATCAGGGGGCTACTTGGATTGCGCGCGTCAGACATCAGCGACAGCGAATTTCTCGCCCACACCCTGCCCGGTCTGCTCGCCGCCATCGACTCGGCGCAACCATCCCCCTCAAAGCAGGTAGAAACATCGCCGGCCAGCCCAGTCTCCATTGGTGAACCACGCATTGAGAGCACCCTGCAACCGGCGCGCCGCCCACGCATGCTCGTTGCGGGGCTTACGGTTGTGACGGAAGATTTTTCTCAAGGAATGACGCCACTCCTGGCGACTTCCCCCCAAGGAGCTGAAGTGACCACCCTGCGTTTGCGCCCTGACCTTGAAGCCGCCTTGCGGCAGATTCAAGGCATTCGCGCTGCCAGCGTTGTGACCAACGGCAAGAGCGAACCCACCGAAATCCACATTTTGGCCATGAGCGGTAAGGCTCCCAAGCAAATCGTGCGCGACGTTCAATCCCTTGCCATGGCGCAGTTTGACCTTGACATTGATCACCGCATCGTCAGTGTGGTTCAGCTCGAAGACGCCGATCTTGCCCCCACACCACCCCAGCAGCCGTCAGGTCAACACGACCGCATCGAGATCGAAACGGAAACCCAGCCAGACCTCACCGCCGATGTCGTGGAGTTTGACCTGCGCGAACCCGTTGGCTTGTCTGTCGTTCCCGATGCACGCAATTCCGGCAATAGCAGCTACAACGCCGATGCCACCGCACGCGTTATGGCGGTTCCAGAACGCGTCGAAGTCGCCGATGAAGCCACCCAGACTGTGCGTGCGGACAACACCCAACGCCCCACCATCAGCGCTATCACCGTGCGCACCAGCGGGGATGAGGCCGAAGTCGGCGTTGCCCTGACCGCCAATGGCCATATTTTTGAAGGCCAGCTCACAGGACCAGCCAATATTTCGCACCGGCCACGCCTGGTTGCTCAAGCAACGCTTGCAGCAGTCAGCGAACTCCTTGGCCAACAAGCCACGATCGAATCCGTCACGATCATCCCCAGCGGATCAAAATCCATTGTGCTGACCGTGGTGTCGATCATGACCCCGCGCGTGGGGGAACAAGATCTCACCGGTTCAGCGTTAATCCGCGGCGACGAAGCCGACGCGGTGGCGCGATCTGTGCTTGACGCGCTTAATCGCCGAATCAGCGGCTAGACCAGACCCACCGCCAAGGCACGCGGGTACTCACCGCTAAGGTTTGGTTCACTATCTGAGCCTTTTGGAGTCTGTTATGAGCAAGCGCGCCCGCAAGCGTCGTTCACGTAAGAAGAATGGCGCCAACCACGGCAAGAAGCCCAACGCTTAATTCAGCGCTATTCCTGCTCTTCAATGGTGACCGACGTAATGGTCATTGACACCCGTTGACGCAATTCATCCGGGGCTGACTCACACCCGCAGGCGCGGGCAACCAGCGCCTTCACCGATTGGCCTTCGCCGATCGTGTCCACACATGACTCACACAGCTCTAGGTGAGCACGAATCGCTGCGCACGTTTGTGGGTCTGCTTCGCCGTCAATGAACTCATAGACGCGCGCAATGACTTCGGTACATTCAAAAACCTGCTCGGTCATGACGCATCTCCTGCCGGGATGAGGCCACGCTCGCGCGCGTAGTCCTGCAATAGCGTGCGCAACATTGACCGGCCTCGATTAAGTCGTGACATCACGGTTCCAATCGGTGTATCCATGATCTCTGCGATCTCCTTGTAGGCAAAACCTTCCACATCAGCTAAGTACACCGCCATGCGAAAATCCGATGGTAATTCCTGTAGCGCCTTTTTCACATCCGCATCGGGCAGATGATCCAGAGCCTCGGTTTCGGCGCTTCGTAGACCGCGTGAGGTGTGTGCCTCTGCGCGCACTAACTGCCAGTCCTCGACACCATCGGCATCCGACTGCAACGGCTCGCGCTGCTTCTTGCGATACAAGTTAATAAACGTATTGGTCAAGATGCGATACATCCACGCCTTGAGGTTGGTTCCATCTTGGTACTGGTGAAACGATGCGTAGGCCTTGGCAAAAGTGTCTTGGACGAGGTCCTCCGCGTCTTGGGGATTGTGCGTCAACCGCATAGCCGCGCTATACAACTGGTCCAAAAGGGGCATGGCATCTCGCTCAAAGCGTGCCGTCCGCTCCGCCGCAGATTCCGTAGCCACAGTGCTCAACGCTACCGGAACATCAATGGTCTCCATGATGCCTAGAACACCCACGAGGTGACCTTTATTCCACCAGCGGATCGATCAGTCGCGGACCGTTATTGGCCACCGCGTTGACTGCCGTACTTACCTGATAGATCTGAAGTTCAAGTTGACCTGCTGGTTTCATCAAGCCTGCAATCTGGTTGCGGTCCTGCAGATCCGGATCCAACCACGCATCCCAGGCATCCGCTGTCACCGTCATCGGCATCCGATCGTGGATGGCTTCAAAGTTCGCAGTGGCCGCAGTGGTCAAAATCGTGCAGGTGATCAGCACCTCATCGGCTTGCCCTACGCGCGATGGATCCCGCCAGAGTTCATATAAACCAGCCATCGGCAAACTGGTGCGATCTGCTGGGCGAATGAAGTATGGCTGCTTGAGCACATTGCCGTTCTTGCCACGCTTCGCATCCGGATCATCCGCGTCGGGAGTGTGCCATTCATAAAAACCATCAGCTGGAATCAAGCAGCGCTGCTTAGCAAACGCATGACGAAATGACGGCTTGGTTGCGGCGGTTTCGGAACGGGCATTAATCATGTGTGAGGCCATGGACGTGTCTTTTGACCAGGAGGGCACCAAGCCCCACCGCATGACCTTGAGCTCACGTCGATCCTGGGCTTGGACCACCGTCAATACATCCGTGGTCGGCGCGACGTTGTAACTGGGTTCGGGAATCCGCCCACCCGTGCCGTCGTGATCAATGTGGAATTGCTCCATCAACTGATCTGGTTGCCGGCCTGCGGCATATCGCCCGCACATGCCATCAGCCTGCCACAAAAGATGACAGTCAAGGAAGAATCCGCCGATTCTACGAAGTAGGTCTCCTCAAAGTCAGAACGAAGATGCCCACAGCAATAGCTATGATGAGAAATCCGAGTCCAAACTGAGTGTTTTTCCCTGACGCCGCGGCAGATCGGCTAGTTGCTTGAGCCAACGTCAATTCAAGTTGAGCCAAACTATTTGCACTCGCAATGACAGCGTTCTCTGTATCAGCAGCGGCATTTTGAATTCCGGTGTAGGCATCGCCACCATAAGCCGAGCGCGAAGCACTTGAGGACAACGAAGGTAAAGTTGCTCTAACATCCCCCGACTTATTGGGGCCCCCAGTCATCAATAGCAGTCCCACAACTATTGAAACGAGCAGCCAAACACTCGCAAGAATCATTGGGATCTGAGAGTCCGCCATTTTCGGATTACTCGCGGGTGCCACATCGTAAGCCATAAAATTCCCCCTTAGTCCGGAAAAAATCTTCAAACAATATAGATATTCATACTCTTTTCCGCACGCTCTGGCCGGCGCGGACACGCCAACCCGCCGCCTAATTCCCCCAGTCATTTAGGTCCGTACATGTCATTGACATGACGTGCCACGGCCGGAACCGCTCTGGGAATCAGTAGGCTGACATTTGTGAATGAACCCGTCCTTTGGCCCGCGCCCCAAGCTCGCGCTGCCTTTAACGCCACGGTTCACGTTCCTGGGTCCAAGTCCATTACCAACCGCGCCCTGATTTTGGCCGCTATCAGCGACGGCCCGTCCAAGATCTGGCGACCATTGCATGCCCTCGACACGATGTACATGGCCGCGGCCCTGCGGTCGTTGGGAATCGGCGGAAGCGACTTTGACGACCCCCACTCCCCCGTGCGCGGATGGGAAATCATTCCGCAACCCATGACCGGGCCCGCGACCATCAACTGCGGACTAGCCGGCACCGTCATGCGCTTTATCCCCGCTCTTGCGTCGTTGGCTCATGGCGAGATCACCATTGACGGCGATCCACAAGCACGCGTGCGTCCCATGCAGCCGGTCATCGCCGCGCTTCGTGAGCTGGGCGTGACAATCGACGATGGAGGTCGGGGCCTCCTGCCCTTTACGCTGCGCGCCGACGGTCCACCGCGCGGTGGACACATCACCCTTGATGCGTCGGCCTCCTCGCAGTTCGTCAGCGCACTCTTGCTCGTCGCCCCCGCTTTTACTGAGGGCTTGACCATTGAGCACGCCGGCGGTGCAATCCCCTCGTTGCCACACATTGACATGACCGTGCAGATGTTGCGCGAGCGTGGCGTGGACGTCACGGCACATACCGAAGACCCCACACATGCCACCTGGTCGGTTCAGCCCGGTCCGATCAAGGCCGTCGATGTGGTGATCGAACCAGACCTGTCCAATGCCGCCCCGTTCTTGGCAGCCGCAGCGGTCACTGGTAATTCCGTGACCATCGCTGGCTGGCCTGGAGCCACGACCCAGGCAGGGGCGCGCTTCCCCGAACTCTTGCAAGCAATGGGTGCTCGTGTTAGCACCTCCGATGACGCGCTCACTGTTCGTGGCGGCGACAACCTTGCCGGGATTGATGTGGACATGCGCGAGGTTGGCGAACTTGTTCCCACCTTGGCGGCGGTCGCCGTGTTAGCCGACTCGCCCACCACGATGACCGGCATCGCTCACCTGCGAGGACACGAGACCGATCGCCTCAAAGCCCTTGAAGATCAGATCAATGCCCTCGGTGGTCACACTCAGCAAACCAGCGATGGATTAGTCATCACCCCTGCACCCCTGCACGGCGGAACCTGGCAGTCCTACAACGACCACCGCATGGCCACCGCCGGTGCCATCATCGGACTGTGTGTTTCCGGAGTGCAGGTGGAAAACGTCGCAACGACGGAGAAGACGCTGCCAGGATTTGTTGAACTGTGGAACACCATGTTGGGGCAAACGCAGTAATGACAGATCGCAAGCATTCACGTCTCGATGAAGACGATGTGCGCGTGCGGCCCCAGCGCGGCAAGTCTCGGCCGCGCTCGAAAGATCGTCCCGCTCATGAGGGTGCGGAACAAGGCATGGTCGTCGCGGTTGACCGCGGCCGGTGGACGTGTGTCGTGGGAAGTGGTGACGATGAACGGGTCATCACCGCAATGCGGGCGCGGGAAATGGGTCGTAAAGGCATCGTGGTTGGTGACTTAGCTGACCTAGTGGGAGACCTCTCGGGAACCGATGACACCTTGGCCCGCATCGTGCGGATCGCCCCGCGCACCACCACACTGCGGCGCACGGCAGATGACACGGACCCTGAAGAAAGAGTCATCGTGGCCAATGCTGATCAACTAGCGGTCGTCGTCGCATTGGCTAACCCCGAACCGCAACCTCGGCTCGTGGATCGCGCCATCCTGGCTGCCCTGGATGCAGGGATCAAGCCATTACTGATTTTGACCAAGTCTGATCTTGCTGATCCCGATGAACTTATCCGGCAATACCAGGCTCTTGATGTGCAGGCGATCGTGACCACCAAGGGCGATGACTTGTCGGAACTACATGCGGCTTTGACGCAGCACAAGACGGTTCTTCTTGGAGCATCAGGAGTTGGCAAGTCCACACTCGTCAACGCCCTCGTGCCGGCGGCTGATCGAGCCATCGGCCACGTCAACGCTGTGACAGGGCGCGGTCGACATACCTCTACTTCTGCGGTGGCTTTGGAATTGACTGATGGCGGGTGGGTCATCGACACACCAGGCATCCGCTCGTTCGGGATTGCACACGTTGAGCCCAACCGGTTGATTCAAGGATTTGCTGACCTGGCGACTGGCACTGAGCACTGCCCGCGCGGATGTAGTCACGACGAAGCCGAATGCGGCCTTGACGCATGGGTCGAGCAAGGCGAATCCACCCACGAACGCCTTGATTCGCTACGCCGGCTCCTTCGCTCCCGTAGCTCTGAGTCGCGATAGCGTGAACCCATGCCCAATCCCCCACTGAACGAGGATCTTGACCTCGCCCATCAGTTGGCCGATGCGGCAGATGCGATTACCTTGGACCGCTTTCAAGCGCTGGACCTGGTGATTGAAACCAAAGCCGACATGACCCCCGTCAGCGACGCAGACACCGCTGCTGAACGTGCCATCCGAGACCTTTTAGCGTTCCATCGCCCGGACGACATTGTTCTTGGCGAAGAATTTGGCGCCGAATCAACCAGTCAAGATCGCCGATGGATCATTGATCCCATTGATGGAACCAAGAGTTTCATTAGTGGCAATCCGGTATGGGCCACTTTGATTGCACTCGTGATTGGCGACGAGGTGGTGTTAAGCGTCGTGTCTGCTCCTGCGATGCAGCAACGTTGGTGGGCTAGTCGCGAAGCGGGAGCATTTACGCGAAACAACCTCGGACAACAACGTCTGAGTGTGTCAACAATTCCTGACCTTGTTGATGCTTCGCTGAGCTTTTCGCCGCGCAGTCAATGGGCTCAACGTCAAGAACAATTCACCAACCTATGTTCACGGGTCAAAACCACGACTGCCGACGGTGACTTTCACCTCTACATGCTGGTGTCACAGGGCAAGGCGGACATTGCCTGCGAACCCCAGCTTTCGCTGTGGGATATCGCCGCGCTGATCCCCATCGTTGAAGAAGCCGGCGGAACGATTTCGGGCTTCAACGGCGAACCAGGACTAGCGGCCGGTTGCGCCGTCGCCTCAAACGGGCTGCTCCATGCCGCCACGCTCGCTTTTTTTTCTCCCACCGCGCCATAGATCCCACCGTCGCACTAAACCCGGCGCGAAGGTAATCGCTGCTAAGTCAAACCAGCCATAGCCACCAGCAGCACCCGAGGGCGGATTGCCGATGCTGATAACGCCAGTGGGATCCACGGTGGCCCAGCGCCACACACCCCAATGAGTTCCAACCAATTCCAAGTACGTCACCACCAAGAATGCACCTACGTAGACCAATTGCTGCTTGCCAAAGATAAGAAACAGCACCAAGCAGCCGTACCAAAAAGCACCCAAGGCATCCGATTGCGGCGAAAGAAAAATGCCCCAAATCGAGTACAGGCCCCCAACAACTACGCAGGCTGCAACTAACTGCCTTTGATAGCGCCGAAAAAGTTCACAAGTTCCCAACGTCACAGCAGCGATGTACACCAGACCGTGTCCGGGCGGCACGAAACTGGGAACGCCGAGTACTCCACCGAGCCGATAGGTGTACACATCCAACAATGGTGAGAACACATACTCAATGACCGTCGCGAAGACAACGACGATTCCCACTTGCACACGCAGGAGTCGAGGGCTTCGCCACAGCAGGAACCCCAACACGATCCACGTGGCAACACCTAGGACCAATTGCCCTAATGCGGAACAGAACTGATCGAGGGACAAAACGATCGTGATCCATCCCATGACCGCAAGGGCAGGCACTACCTCGCCTACATCAGCGCCGGTGATGGATTTGGCCTGGGACTTCACATGCTCAGCCTAGGCACAGCCAAGGGAAACAAATCTCAAGAAGGGCTGTTATTGCATCCCCTTTTGCAGGACTATGGAAAGGCACTACTTG